>NZ_JAUBRO010000035.1:0-81618 GCF_036701945.1 Microcoleus sp. MON1_C1
CATGACAAGTAAAATTTGGCAGCAAGTTCGTGAGCGAGTGCTTCTTCGTTGATGTACTCGTTTTCTTTGGCAAGGGCTATCGCTTTGTCGTACATTTCGAGCGCTTCTATTTTTTCGCCTAAAACACGATGCCTTTCTGCCTCTACTAAATAGAACTTGTGCAAATAATTCATCGGGGCATGATGCGCCCATTTCTGCATTTTTTCTTGATTAGCTTGTACGCGACCGAGAATTTTCTGTTGTTCAGATTCTTGGCTATTGGCATACACCGCTAACCGTACTAAAGAATCGTAAAAATGGAAGATAGGAACAACGGGCAATCCTACTAATGCCTCTAAATGCTTCTCTGCTATAGCAATATTCTCAGTTGCTTCAAAGTAATTTTCAAACCAATAACCAAGTAAAGTTTTGTTTAAATATAGGTAGGCAACTCCCGCTTTGTCGTTTGCTTGCTGGTACAATGGCAACTTCAGATCCTCATCGCAGGCTTCACCCTTTAGAATGCAAGGATTTTCGGTTCTTCCCAGCAGATTTAATATAGCCTGCCAAAAAATTTCTATATAATTAAGCGCTGTTGCTTGCTTGATTTTCTCAATAGCATCTCTGTTGATTGGTATCTCTCTGTCAAGCACAGTTAGTTCTTTGCCGCTATAGTAAGCGAAACACGAATGCTGTAGTAGACTATAGCCTGCATATTCTAAATCTCCTGTCTCCATTCCGCTAGAGTAACCTGACACCAAAGGCTCTAAGGTTTCTCTCAGATGCTCTTTCCAATGTCGGATGAGTGTATTTACAATGAAGACTGTCTTGGCTTTGATTTCTTGAGCATTTAACTTTGACACTAGAGTTAAAGCCAATTGACCAAACTGATAACCTGAATCAATATCTCCCACAATGGCACAAAGAAGAAGACCATAATTGCCATAAGCAAACGGAGAAACGGAAGCATTACCATATTGGACGGATAAATTTATTTGTTTGCACACCGTCAAGGGTACCAGTGTAGGAGCAGCAAGGTATGCAGGAGAAAAGATACTTGATAAAACTCTCATGGCTGCTAGTTTATAGGCATCGGTCATTTGAGGCAGGTTAGCTAAATCCTCAATTTCCAAGCCCTTCAAAATTGCCGCAGTTTCCCCTAGTGCCTGACCAATATCTGACAGGTTCGGCTGAGAGGGAAACTCCACCCCTAATAGCTTTAAAACTTGTAACCCCGTACTAACAGCTTCTAGCAGCCTGTTCTGCCCCATGTAAGCTTGCATCTGGACTTCATACACTTTCACTTTGTCCAGCAGCGTTTTGGCGCAGTTTTGTACTATCTCCACAAATCTCTGCATTCCTTCAAAATCACCGCCCAAAAAAACTGCCTCTGCTGCTTCCTGATGCAGGGCTAATGTCAGTTCATACTGACTGTTCCAACTATCTTCTCCTAACAGTCTTAAACCTACTTGCAAATATTTAATCGCCGACTCATGGGCTGTAGCTGCTTTGGCTTTTTGACCGGCAATTAAATTTAGTTTAGCAATTTCAGTGCGTTCGGATTCGTCGCTAACCAGTTCAATTCCTAGATTGAGATGATCGACGAGCGCAAATATTTCTTCCGTTCGCGTCTCTGTCGAGGTATTTTGCCACAGCAAGCGACCAATTTGCAAGTGAACTATTTTTTTAGAACTTTCTTCAATCAGAGCATAAGCTGCTTGTTGCACGCGATCGTGCAAAAACTTATAAGTAGTAATGATGAGATGAGACTGAAGAATTTCTTCTTCTGTCGTGCCTAATTCAGAAGTTGCTAAAATTAATCCATCTTGGATGGCTGGCAATAGCTCTTGAAAAGTTTCGGCGGTAGATTTTTCGTTGACTATCGAGAGAGTATTTAAGTCAAAACTATTGCCCACACAAGCGGCTAACCGTAAAACCTGCTGAGTTGCATCTGGCATTTTTCTCAATTTACCGACCATCAATTCAACGACGTTATCGGTAATCCCTACGGCTTCAATTTCTGAAATATTCCAATCCCAGTTTTTTTTGTGAGAATTAAAATTCAGGAGGTTTTCTTCATAGAGAGTTATGAGAAACTGATTGACAAAAAAAGGATTGCCTTGAGTTTTACCGACGACTAACTCAGTTAGGGGGAGAACTGAGCCTCTATCCCTACGCACAGTATCAGCTATCAGGTTAGTAATATGTTCGATATCTAAGGGAGTTAAAGTAATTTGGTTAATAGTCGCTTCTTGCTTTTGCAGCGCCTCCAGAGTCATTATCAGAGGATGCGTCTGGCTCACTTCGTTATCTCGATAAGCACCCATTAGAAATAAGTATTTTGTTTCCTCATCTGCCATCATTACTTGCAGCAGTTTCAAAGTAGCGGAGTCAGCCCATTGCAAATCGTCTAGAAAAATGACTAAGGGATGCTCGACTGAACAAAACACCCGGATAAATTTTTGAAATACTAAATTAAAACGATTTTGCGCTTCCGTAGCGCCTAACTCTTGGACGGGTGGCTGCTTGCCAACAATGAGTTCTACGTCGGGAATGACATCTATAATGATTTGGCCGTTATCACCAAACGCTGCTAAAAGTTTTTCTTTCCAAGTGCTGAGTTGCGTTTCGCTTTCAGTTAAGAGTTGCTTGACTAAGGACCCAAAAGCTTTAACAATAGCTGAGTAAGGAATATTGCGTTGAAATTGGTCGAATTTTCCGGCAATAAAATAACCGCTTGCCTTAGTAATCGGTTTATAAACTTCTTGCACTAAGGCTGATTTGCCAATGCCAGAGTAACCCGACACTAACATAATTTCTGTTGTGCCATTGCTGACGCGCTGGAAGGCTGATAATAAGGTTTCAATTTCTCGTTCTCTCCCATAGAGTTTTTGAAGTATTTGAAACTTATCACTCATATCTTTTTGGGCGATCGCAAAATCTACAATCGTTCCTTTAGCCTGTAGTTGTTCCAGACATTCTTCTAAATCTGCGAGAATTCCCCAAGCACTTTGGTATCTTTTTTCAGCAGTTTTTTCTAACAGTTTTACTACAATATCCGAAACCACTTTAGGAATTTTTGGATTAATTTCATGGGGCGGCACTGCTTGTTTAGCCATATGACAGTGGACTAATTCCATTGCATCGTTGTAATCGCATGGCAGTTGCCCCGTTAGCAGTTCGTAAAAAGTAACTCCTAATGAGTAAAAATCCGTGCGGTAGTCGATCGCTCGGTTCATTCTGCCTGTTTGTTCCGGCGATATATAGCTGAGAGTGCCTTCTAAAACATTAGGATTTTTTAGGGTAGGATTCTCACGAGTTAAAACAGTAGAGATGCCAAAATCTATGATTTGGACTAGCCCTGTTGTCGAGTTAATAATAATATTGCTCGGGTTGATATCTTTATGAATAATGTTATGTTGATGAATGTCGCCTAACGCCCTGGTTATTTTAATAGCGGTTGCCAAAAACTCTTCTAAGGTAAGTTTGTGATCGACCAACCACAGCTTTAATGATTTTCCACCACAATCCTCGAAAATAATAACTAAACTGTTTTGATATCTTTCTAAGCTGTAGGTTTTAGGGACACTTTCTAGGTTAAAATTGCGTGTAATTTCGTATTCCTGCTTGTATCTGACTAACGAAGCTGGCATCGGATAATCTTGCTTGATAAATTTGAGAATTACCGGTTGGTTGTCTTGCTTTCTCAGTCCTCGGTAAACTAAAGAATTATTACTTTCATGAATTTGGTTGGTAATGTCGTAGCCCGGTAAGTTAATCATTCTTACAGCCTCTTGCCAGTATTAATACTCTATTATTTTTTTAGGAACTGTTAATTAATTAAGTAGATGTATCCTCTAATACATAATAATATCCGAAAATTTAAGAAAAACTTAAGTTTAAAAAGAAAATTTATTTTTTATTAACATTTCTTAAAAATAAGACGGCTAAACATTCCGGTCAGGAGTGATCTCGCTCCACAGTTTCCTGCAAAATCCGGCAAAACAGAGTGAAGGGATCTCGCCCTTGGTCTTCACAGGAGATTTGTACGGCTTGTTATAGTTACTAGATCTATAGCCAGATATGGGGGGACTGGCGGGGGGTAAATTTGACTTTTGCAAGAACTCTAAAGAAGTTTATAGAGCACCTGCGATCGTGTAGAATCTGAAAAATTAATTTTAATGGAGTTTTGTTGCAAATGAAATTTTTGGCGATCGAAACACTAATTGTTAGTTCTATCCTTCTGTCAATCTCATCATTGTCCTCTGCTCAAAGTAATCAACAGGGCTCTACAATTCTCCCCACAGGAGCTTACTACGCTCAAGGAACAATGTTCAATAACTCCCGTAGAGAGATTGCACATCAAAACAATAGAATCTGCATCAAGATCGTCGATGGCCCTGCAAATCCCTACAAAGGAGTCGAATCTATCACAATTAGCAGCGTGTCTTTGGAAAATGGGAAATTCTATATTGATGCAACTGGCACAGAGCTAGTATTAAAAAACAATGGAAAAGCATTCTCTGGCGACATTCGCGGTACATGGGAGTATAGAGGTATCTCGCCCGATCCAAGGAGTCAACCCATACAAGCTAAAAAAATGGCAGAATGTGTAGCTGCTCAAGGACGATATGTGCAGAAGATGGAAGGAATATCCATTTCAGGAATCGATTTTCCCAAGCATTAACCACGATCGAGATGGGTGGGGGCGAAACCAAAAGGTGCTCTGTGAGATGCAGTAATCGGTAATCGAAGTAAGGTGCGGAGTACGCACCCTACTTAATTAGGTTATGCGTCCAAGACTGTATCCTCAATCGCAAAGCAAACTCGGAGAAGTCAGCACAAAGACATCCCTGGTTCCCACCCCTTCAGATTCCGGTTTAATCGGCGTAGTAAAGTGGAAAAACTCGTGGTCGTTAACTAACAGCAATTCCCCTGGCTGCAGAACTTTATTAAAAACAGGCTTCTCTTTTTTAGCCAAGTACAAATGCGTTTCCCCGCCTACAATATTAGTTCTGTCAACCGAGAAAATCCCGATAAAGTCAGTACCGTCTTGGTGAATCCCTTCCGGTGCGGGGTTGCCGAAATTGTGCGGCGAACAAGTCGTCCTGATTTGATGGATGCCGATTTCAGCTTCCGGGTGAATTTTGCAGGAATCGAAAAAAGCAAAAATCATCTGTTTGAAATTATCGAGGGCAATTAGCCGATCGTCCAATTCGGCAAATTCCCGCCTGATATCACCCACTAGCGGATTGTATGTTTTGCTTTGAAACAAATAGCCGTGAGGTAACTTAACTAACTCATCTCCGTTGACTGTAAACCGCGACAATCTTCTAGAACGATACTTACCTTTCACATACGGATCGACAGGCATATCGTCAAAAAAATCCTTGAAACCTTCTAGCTTAATCGAGTTTACTTTTTTGAAAGTAAACATGAAAGCATAATCCAAATGAATGGATTCTAATACCGTTTTCATAGATTTTTCTCCATGAAGCCTTGCTCCCCTCTCTAATTTAGCCTTGAGGAGGTGTATGCTTCTACTCTAGCGCAGGTTTTTTGTATGTGTCGTAAAAGACACTACAAAAATTGCAAAGATATCGTAAAGCTTGCAAGATGAATCCGGGGGCTTGTTCTTTTTTTAATCCAAAATCCAAAATCTAAAATCTAAAATCGATTGACCGCTTTCACCAGCGACTGACAGGCGCGCAGGAAAACGGCAACATCGACCCCAAGTGTGACGTACTGAACGCCAGCATCCATCCACTCCTGGGCGATTTCGGGGTTATCCGCAAAAGTACCCGCAGCTTTGCCTGCTTTGCGGATGGTTTGCACTGCCTCCTGCATCATGTCGATGACTCGGGGATCGCGGACTTGGCCGGGAATGCCGATCGACTGTGACAGATCGTAAGGCCCTAGAAAAATCACGTCCACCTCTGGCACAGTAACAATTTCTGCCAGGTTGTCGATGCCGCCTTTGCCTTCGACATGAATCACAACTAAGGATTCTTCGTTGAGTTTGTCGGTGATATTTGTACCTGCGGCGGTGTAAAGTCCCGCCCGCGTAGCGAAGGAAAGGCCTCGCGTTCCCAGAGGACTGTATTTAGCGCTTTTGACAGCGGTTTCGGCATCGATTTTGCTTTCTATTTGAGGTATTTGAACGCCTGCACTGCCGATGTCGAGAGCTCGTTGAATTTGCGGCCCGTCGTTTTTGCGGACGCGAATAATCGGTGCAATTCCAGTGCAGTCGGCGGCGCGACACAAATCTTCAGCAGCAAGCGGGTTCAGGGGGCCGTGTTCCATATCGATAACGGCGAAATCGAATCCAGCGTGACCGCATATTTCCATGAATGCGGGATAAGCGCAGTTCATAAATAAACCGAGGACGGTTTCCCCTTGTTTAATTTTTTGTTTGAGTTGGTTTTGACGCATAAATTTGGAGTTTTTTTACCGCCGCTGACGACCGATGAACCTAAATTGTTTTTAATAAAACAGCTAAAATATTGCTGTTACAAATTACTTTAGGTTAAGAGAATAGACAAAAACTTTGTAGCTGCTTTTGCTTCTCTTTTAAAAGGAATCAAGCACAAAAGCCAGCCAAAAATAAACATTCCTAAAATGGGTAAAAATATTGCTCCCACGGAGGGCTCGACTAACCAAGCAAATAAAGCAAACATTCCAATACTGCCAGTCGTCCACAGCCAAAGAATCAAAATTCCTATAACTATTTTATGTAAACTCATCCTAATTTTGATGGAACAACCGAACTGTTGAGTATGTATTTCTCCTTGTATAATTGGGAACAATAAATTTCGACCGATCATGATGCGATTGATTGTGAAGGTTTTGCCAGAAATCGTTCCTTCATAGGGTTTCGCAGGTGGCGGCCCAAAGGGTATAATTATTCTAACAACTTTGGGAGGAGTAACAACTTCGTCCAACCTGCGTAAAACCTCCGAAAAAGTTAAACTGGTGGTAATTGTTAAACTCTCAAAAGGAATCAATGACCTAAAAATTTTGACGATTTTGAGCATAAGGTAGAGCCGACTGTTCAATAGTTGTTGCTGGTATTAATGCCTCTTCTCTAAAAAAGTTTTCCCTGACAACACCGCGAAATACCAGTATACTGCAAAATAAACATTTAGATGGCATGAGTGTTTTTGGCGCTATGTCAAAATTAATTCCACAATCTCCGATGAAACTTCGACAGTATCTATTTTTGCTCAAAGGTCGATCGATCCTTAGCCTCACCCTCGGCATCATTTCCGCGATAGGGAGCATTTCGCCAGTATTTGCCGCACCTCCCCGCAATCCCGACACTGCTGAAACTTGCGACATTCTAGTAGCAGGCGGCGGGCTCGCAGGCGCTGCTACCGCTTACGAAGGTTTGCTGGCGGGGCGCACAGTTTGCCTTACTGAAATTACTGACTGGGTAGGCGGTCAAATTTCCTCCCAGGGAACTTCCGCACTCGATGAAAGAGAGACTCAGCGATCGCTCTTATTTTACCCCCGTGGCTACCTCGAATTGCGGGGGCGGATCGAGCAACATTACGGCCGGCTAAATCCCGGAGGCTGTTGGGTTAGCTATTCGTGTTTCATGCCCTACGACGGTCACAAAATTCTATTTAACATCTTGCAGGATGCCGCTAGAAAAGGCAAAGGCACGCTGAAATGGTTTCCCAATACGGTTATTAAAGAACTAGCAATTACTCCTGCTGTGGCCGGCAATGCGGTTGGGGGCCAACAAATTAAAAGTGCGATCGCCATTCAACACAAACCCGCCGCCAACACGCCACCACTAAACACCGAAACTCTTTCTCAAACTATCGAAGATGCCTATCGCTACGAAAATTCGGCGCGCTTTAATAAAACTATTATTCGGTTTATTCCTAAAGCATCTCAGAACCCCCCTAACCCCAGAAGAGGGGGGAATTCCACCAGTTCCCCCCCTTTACAAGGGGGTGCTGATTGGTACGTTGTAGATGCCACTGAAACAGGGGAATTGATCGGACTTGCGGATGTTCCCTACCGCCTCGGAATTGACCCGCGTTCTCCTCTCGAACCTTCCTCCCCCAGCCCAACCGGCGACGCTTACTGCACTCAAGGTTTTACCTACACCTTTGCGATGCAAGCAACGAAGGAACCGCAGCAGCATCAAGTGCCGTCTTTTTATCAACAATACGCTCCTTACTACAGCTACGAATTGCAGAGATTGGCGAGCTTTCCCTTAGTTTTCACCTACCGCCAAATCAGGAGCATGAGACCGGATGAAAAGCGACCTTCAGACCCGAAGCAATTCCCGATTTATCCCGGGGATATTTCGATGCAAAACTGGACTTGGGGCAATGACTATCGTCCCGGTTCTGCCCAGGATAATTTAATTTATTCTCGCGAGCAGTTGGAAGCAGCAGGTCAACTGCAACCGGGGGGATGGATGGGCGGTTTGCGAACGGAAACTTTGCGAAAGGGAGAGGAAAATGCCAAAGGATTTTTCTACTGGCTGGTAACAGGAACTACTGACTCGCAGCTAGGAGAGGGAGTCAAAAAGCCTAATCCAAACAATCGTTTTTTGAGCGGGTTGGATTCGCCGATGGGGACGGTACACGGACTTTCTAAATATCCTTATATGCGGGAGGGCCGGCGCATTATTGGGCGGCCGAGTTTCAATCAGCCTCAAGGTTTTATGGTGTGGGAAGTTGATATGTCTCGCACTGACTTTACGGCTGATTTTTACCGCCAGAATTTGTCGGAGGAAGAGTATCGCAATTTGTGGTTGGCTGTGGGTGGTTTGAATGCGCCGGCTTTGGCTGTGGGAAGTCAATCTGTTGAGGATACAAAATCGCGATCGCGCGCTACGATTTATCCTGATTCTGTGGGTATCGGTCATTATGCGATCGACTTTCACCCCTGCATGACCAACAGTCCGCCGGAAGCACCGGGAAATACCGAACGCGAAGGCACTCGCAAAGCTCAAGGACAAGCTTATCCCTTCCAAATTCCGCTGCGGGCAATGATTCCTCAGAAAATTGACAATATGTTAGTGGCGGGTAAAAGTATTGCTGTTAGCCACACAGCGGCGGCTGCTTATCGAGTGCATTCTTTTGAATGGTCTGCCGGTGTGGCGGCGGGAGTTACGGCTGCTTTTTCCTTGGAAAAAGGGATTCTACCTTATGAATTAGTGGACGAATTGCCATCCCGCGAGCCGAATTTGGAAGTGTTGCAGTTGCGGTTGCAACAAAATGCCAATCCGATCGCCTTTCCGGGTACTTCTATTTTCAATAGTTCGTGGCAAAATTGGAAATAATCGCAGTTGGTAATCTGTAGGGCGGGCATCCTGCCCGCCCTACAATAAAATTCACTCTTTGTAGAACAGGGTGGAACAGGCTTTCGGGCTTGTTCCTGACACCCGACAATCAACTGGTTACCAAGAAGAGCCTGCGAACCAGTATAAAATAACCAATAACAAAATAGCTGATCAACAGCAATTTGTCATCCATCTTTCGACAGAAGCAATCAGACACTGCTTTAGTTGGATAATATCAATAATCTCAAAAATATTCCCCCCTTCCCCTTCAAACTCGTCAAAGGTAACGCTCATGTCAACTGCACAGATAACCAGCCCCACTTCCAATAATTATGCCAAACAGTTACTTAGAACCTTAGTGGCAGTCAAAAAAGGGGACTTTTCAGTTCGGATGCCCATAGACCAGACCGGTCTAGCGGGGAAAATTGCTGACGAACTTAACGACATTATCGATCTCAATGAGAGAATGGCGGCCGAACTCGAGCGGATCGGCACAGTTGTCGGTAAAGAAGGCAAAATCGCCCAGCGGGCCACCATTGGCAGCGCCGAGGGGTCATGGGCAGCTAGCGTAAACTCTGTCAATACCCTAATTACAGATTTAGTGCAACCAACCTCTGAAACCGCCAGAGTAATTCGGGCCGTAGCAAAAGGAGATTTATCGCAAACTATCGCCTTAGAAATAGAAGACAGACCCCTCAAAGGAGAATTCCTCCAAACAGCGCAAATTGTCAACACAATGGTAGACCAATTGAGCTCCTTTGCGTCGGAAGTAACGCGGGTGGCTAGGGAAGTGGGAACCGAAGGGAAATTAGGGGTGCAAGCAGAAGTTAAAGGAGTTGCTGGAACTTGGAAAGATTTAACGGATTCAGTTAACTCGATGGCGGGGAATTTAACAGCACAAGTGCGTAACATTGCCGAAGTGACAACGGCGGTGGCAAATGGCGACTTGTCGAAGAAAATTACAGTAGATGTAAAAGGTGAAATTCTCGAACTGAAAAACACGATTAACATCATGGTGGATCAGTTGAGTTCCTTCGCATCAGAAGTAACCCGGGTGGCGAGAGAAGTGGGAACCGAAGGGAAATTAGGCGTGCAAGCTGAAGTCCGAGGAGTAGCAGGAACATGGAAAGATTTAACGGATTCAGTTAACTCGATGGCCGGCAATCTTACCGCACAAGTACGGAACATTGCCGACGTGACGACTGCTGTGGCAAATGGTGACTTATCTAAAAAAATTACTGTAGATGTTAAAGGTGAAATTCTGGAGTTAAAAAACACTATTAACATCATGGTGGATCAGTTAAATTCCTTCGCATCTGAAGTAACGCGGGTGGCGAGAGAAGTAGGTTCCGAAGGCAAACTCGGCGGTCAAGCAGAAGTTAAAGGAGTTGCCGGAACTTGGAAGGATTTAACGGATAGCGTTAACTTCATGGCAGGCAGTTTGACAGCACAAGTGCGGAACATCGCTGAAGTGACAACCGCTGTGGCAAAGGGCGATTTATCTAAGAAAATTACCGTAGATGTTAAAGGGGAAATTCTCGAACTCAAAAATACCGTCAACACGATGGTTGACCAATTAAATTCCTTCGCATCTGAAGTAACCAGGGTTGCTAGGGAAGTGGGAAATGAAGGAAAATTAGGCGTACAAGCTGAAGTGCAGGAAGTAGCAGGAACCTGGAAAGATTTAACGGATTCAGTTAACTCAATGGCCGGAAATTTAACAGCACAAGTCCGCAACATTGCTGAGGTGACGACGGCTGTTGCTAACGGTGACTTATCTAAAAAAATTACGGTACAGGTTAAAGGAGAAATTTTAGAACTGAAAAACACCATTAACGTGATGGTGGATCAGCTTAATTCCTTCGCATCTGAAGTAACGCGGGTGGCGAGAGAAGTGGGTTCCGAAGGTAAACTCGGCGGTCAAGCGGATGTCCGAGGCGTAGCAGGAACTTGGAAGGATTTAACGGATTCAGTTAATTTTATGGCGGGTAGTTTGACAGAGCAAGTACGGAATATTGCGGCTGTTACGACTGCTGTGGCAAATGGCGACTTGTCGAAGAAAATTACTGTAGATGTTAAAGGTGAAATTCTTGAACTGAAGAACACCGTCAACACGATGGTGGATCAATTAAATTCCTTTGCGTCGGAAGTAACCAGGGTTGCTAGGGAAGTGGGAACCGAAGGGAAATTAGGCGTGCAAGCTGAAGTTAAAGGAGTTGCGGGAACCTGGAAAGATTTAACGGATTCAGTTAACTCGATGGCGGGGAATTTAACAGCACAAGTGCGTAACATTGCCGAAGTGACAACGGCGGTGGCAAATGGGGACTTGTCGAAGAAAATTACAGTAGATGTAAAAGGTGAAATTCTCGAACTGAAAAACACGATTAACATCATGGTGGATCAGTTGAGTTCCTTCGCATCAGAAGTAACCCGGGTGGCGAGAGAAGTGGGAACGGAAGGTAAATTAGGCGTGCAAGCTTACGTGCGGGGTGTAGGGGGAACTTGGAAAGATTTAACCGACAACGTAAACTTGATGGCGGGGAATTTGACCGCGCAGGTGCGGAACATTGCGGAAGTGACGAAAGCGGTGGCAAATGGCGATTTGTCTAAGAAAATCACCGTGGATGTCAAAGGCGAAATTCTGGAGTTGAAAGACACTATTAACGTGATGGTGGATCAGCTTAATTCCTTCGCTTCTGAGGTGACGCGGGTGGCGCGGGAGGTAGGAACCGAGGGTAAATTGGGCGGTCAAGCTGAGGTGAAAGGAGTTGCGGGAACTTGGAAAGATTTAACCGATAACGTAAACTCGATGGCGGGGAATTTGACAGCGCAAGTGCGGGGTATTGCTAAGGTTGTGACGGCGGTGGCGAATGGCGATTTGAAGCGCAAATTAATGCTGGAAGCTAAGGGAGAAATTGCGACTCTGGCAGATACGATTAACGAGATGATTGATACGCTGGCGACGTTTGCCGATCAAGTTACTACCGTGGCGCGGGAGGTGGGAATTGAAGGGAAATTGGGCGGCCAGGCCAAGGTTCCGGGCGCGGCGGGGACGTGGCGAGATTTGACGGATAATGTGAATGAATTGGCGGCGAATTTGACTACTCAGTTGCGGGCGATCGCCGAAGTGGCAATTGCTGTTACCAGAGGCGATTTAACGAGGTCAATTTCCGTCGCCACTGAAGGAGAAGTTGCGATCGTTAAGGACAACATTAACCAGATGATCGCCAATCTCCGGGAGACTACGCAGAAAAATACTGAGCAAGATTGGCTGAAAACAAACCTTGCTAAGTTCACTCGAATGCTACAAGGTCAGCGGGATTTAGAAACTGTTTCTAAACTAATTCTCTCAGAATTGACGCCGCTGGTGTCTGCTCAGCATGGCGTCTTCTTTATGATGGAAGCTGTCGAACACGATCCGTTTCTCAAACTGTTAAGTACCTACGCATACCGCGAACGGAAGCATCTGGGAAATAGATTTAATTTAGGCGAAGGTTTGGTAGGACAGTGCGCCCTGGAAAAGGAACGCATACTGTTGACAGAAGTGCCCGAAAACTACGTTAAAATTTGCTCTGGACTGGGAGAATCTACGCCGCTGAATGTGGTGGTTTTACCCGTATTATTTGAGGGACAAGTGACGGCAGTAATCGAGTTAGCTTCGTTCCGCCGCTTCAGCGAAATACACTTGACATTCCTCGACCAACTTACAGAAAGTATCGCCATTGTCTTAAATACAATTGCGGCGAGTATGCGGACGGAAGAGTTGCTGAAACAGTCACAGTCTTTGGCAGAAGAGTTACAAACTCAGCAAAAAGAACTAACGGAAACTAACAAGCGCCTCGAACAACAAGCGCAGTCACTCCGCGCATCTGAGGAACTGTTGAAGAGTCAGCAGGAAGAGTTGCAACAAACGAATGAAGAACTAGAAGAACAAGCTGAATTGCTAGCGCTGCAAAATAAGGAAGTTGAGCGGAAAAACCGAGATATCGAACAGGCGAGGGGGTTGTTGGAAGAAAGAGCCGAACAGTTGGCTCTAACTTCTAAGTATAAGTCGGAGTTTCTGGCAAATATGTCTCACGAGTTGCGAACTCCGCTAAATTCGCTGTTGATTCTGGCTCGATTGCTTTCTGACAATACTGAAGGCAATTTGACTCAGAAGCAAGTTGAATACACGCGCACAATTTACTCGGCGGGAAATGATTTGCTGGGGCTGATTAATGACATCTTGGATCTCGCTAAGATTGAATCAGGCACGATGTCGGTGGAAATTGAGCAAGTGTTGTTTACGGACTTGCGAGATCATTTGGATCGGACTTTCCGCCAAATCGCCCAGGATAAGAAGTTGAGTTTTAAAATAGAGCTTGAGGCTGGGTTGCCAAAAGGTCTCTATACTGATGCTAAACGGCTGCAACAAGTTTTGAAGAATCTCCTCTCTAATGCGTTTAAGTTTACAGAGCGAGGTGAGGTGAAATTGCGTGCCGAAGTAGCGCGGGAAGGGTGGAGTTTAGAGATAGAAAGTTTAAGGAGTTCCCCTACTGTTTTGGCTTTCTCAGTTAGCGATACCGGGATTGGGATTTCTGCTGAAAAACACAGGGTTATTTTTGAGGCTTTCCAACAAGCAGATGGTAGCACTAGCCGCAAATACGGGGGCACGGGTTTGGGTTTGTCAATTAGTAGAGAAATCGCTAATTTGTTAGGCGGAGAAATTAAATTGACAAGTAGCCCTGGTGAGGGTAGTAGGTTCACGCTTTATCTGCCACAAACTTACCAAGAATCGCGAATAATAATCACTGATACGGGCTCGGGAACGGGCAAGCAAACGCCTCAATTACCCTCTGCTACTTCTCCCGCACTTCCTTTGCCGAATTTCCACTTGCCGATCGCGCCTTACCCCTCACCTTTAATCTCTGATGATCGAGAAAATATTGAGAGTGACGATCGCGTGCTTTTGATTATTGAAGATGATGTAAACTTCGCTCGAATTCTGTTGGATATGGCGCAGGAACAGGGTTTTAAAGGTTTGGTGGCTTTGCGGAGCGATATCGGTTTGGCGATGGCGCGAGAGTTCAAGCCAACTGCGATTATGCTGGATCTAAATTTGCCTGTGATGGATGGCTGGACAGTGCTCGATCGCTTGAAGCACGACCCAACTACGCGCCACATTCCGGTTCACATTGTATCAGTTGAAGAAGGGCGGCAGCGCAGTTTGCAGTTAGGGGCGATCGCGTACTTACAAAAGCCTGTCAGTCGCGAAGCCTTGAGCAAAGCTTTGACTGATATTAAGGGTTTTGTCGAGCGGCCAGTGAAGAGTTTGCTAGTCGTGGAAGACGACGAAACACAGCGTCTGAGCATTGTGGATTTAATCGGCAATCACGATGTTTCTACAACGGCTGTGGGGAGTGGTGCAGAGGCGCTAGCAATTTTGAAATCGGGGCATTTTGACTGCGTTGTACTCGATTTGGGACTACCAGATATGACTGGTTTTGAACTTATCGATCAGATCAAGCAAGAGGCTAATTTGAAAAGTCTGCCGATTATTATTTATACGGGCAAAGACTTGACAAGATCCGAAGAAACTCAACTCAAGCGCATGGCGGAAACAATCATTGTTAAAGATGTGCGATCGCCGGAACGTTTGTTAGATGAAACAGCTTTGTTTTTGCACCGAGTCCAAGCAAATTTGCCGGAACCAAAGCGCCAAATGCTAGAGCAATTGTATCAAACAGATTCGACGCTCGCGGGCAAAACAGTCTTGATTGTTGACGACGATATGCGGAATATTTTCGCCCTCACGAGTATGCTGGAGCGCCATAAAATGAAGATTGAGTATGCTGAGAATGGGAGAGAGGGCATTGCTAAATTGCAAAATACGCCTGACATAAATATTGTGTTGATGGACGTGATGATGCCAGAGATGGACGGTTACGAAACAATGGAAGCAATTCGTAATATGCCTCAATTTGCTTCGTTGCCAATGATTGCTCTTACTGCGAAAGCTATGAAGGGCGATCGGGAAAAATGTATCGAAGCTGGTGCGTCTGACTACATTACCAAACCTGTTGATACGGAACAGTTGCTCTCGCTGCTGCGTGTCTGGCTTTATCGCTAATGGAAGTCAGTTGTCAGTTGGCAGTTGACTGTTGGCAGTTGTTAGTTATTAGTTGTCAACAGTCAACAGTCAGCAGTCAACAGTCAACAGTCAGCAGTCAACAGTCAACAGTCAACAGTCAACAGTCAACAGTCAACAGTCAACAATGCCCCCTAACCAATTAGTAATTAAAAATGCCCGAAAGCCATGAACTTGAAACAATCGAAATTCAACTCCTACTAGAGGGAATGTTTCGCTATTACGGATTTGATTTTCGCAATTATGCTCTTGCCTCTCTCAAGCGCCGTATTTGGAACACTATTCGCTCGGAACGGCTCACCACTGTCTCGGCACTTCAGGAAAAGGTACTTCACAATCCTGCTTACCTAGACCGTTTACTGCTGGACATTTCTGTCAATGTAACGGCGATGTTTCGCGATCCCAGCTTTTACATTAGTTTCAGAAATAAAGTGGTGCCGCTACTGCGTACTTATCCTTTTATTCGGATTTGGCACGCTGGATGTTCAACGGGAGAAGAAGTCTATTCTATGGCAATCTTGCTGCAAGAAGAAGGACTTTATGACCGTTGTCGGATTTACGCTACGGACATGAATGAATTAGTTTTGAAAACAGCCAAAACAGGGATATACCCGCTGAAACAAATGAAAGAATATACGCAACTCTACCACCAAGCGGGGGGCAAGAAAGCGTTTTCTGAGTATTACACTGCTGCCTATGAAAATGCGATTTTTCGCTCTTCACTTAAAGATAATATTGTCTTTGCTCACCACAACCTAGCAACGGATAATTCTTTTAATGAGTTTAATGTTATTTTATGCCGTAATGTGATGATTTATTTTAACTCACACCTCCAAGAGCGGGTACACAAGCTTTTTTATGAGAGCCTAACAATGTTTGGAGTTTTGGGACTAGGACATCAGGAGTCTCTGACTTTTACACCTTATGAAAAATACTATGAACCAATTGAAAGTAGTGAGAAAATCTACCGAAGAGTTAAATAAAAAAAATTTTGAAATAGTGGTTGTTGGCACGTCTTTGGGAGGGCTAGAGGCTCTGACTGTGCTGCTGGCAAATTTGCCACAAAGCTTTCCTTTGCCTGTAGTTATTGTCCAACACCGCCATAAGAGTTCTCAGAATAGGCTGACTTATTTTTTACAAAAGCAAAGCTCTCTCCAAATCACAGAGGCGCAAGACAAAGAGGAGATCGTACCTGGACGGGTTTACTTGGCTCCTGCTGACTATCACTTGCTAATAGAATCGCCCTCTGACGAGGAGTTTAGCCTGTATGAAAACGACTTTACAGAAGGGGGGAGCGTGGCAGTGGAGCCAATCCACAATTCAAAATCCCCAATCCCCAATCGCGGAACTCCTAAATTTGCACTATCAACTGAGGCTCCTGTCTGCTACGCGCGGCCCTCAATCGATGTGCTGTTTGAGTCTGCTGCGGATGCCTTTGGGGAGAAAGTTATCGGCATAATTTTAACGGGAGCTAATTCGGATGGCACTAAAGGGCTGGCAAAAATTAAAGCTGAGGGAGGATTGACATTTGTGGAGGAACCGGCTTCAGCTCTATGCCCGGCCATGCCAGCGTCGGCGATCGCAAATGTTGAAGTAGACTGGATTTTACCCCTCTCTAAAATCGCTCCCTGTTTAGTCAATTTGCTAAGAATTAAAGATTAAAAAAATTATGACTCTGCAGCCCCCCCATCGAGTAAATGTCCTTTTAGTTGACGATCGCCCAGAAAATTTGATAGCTCTAGAAGCTATTCTCAACAGCCCGTCTTATCATCTAGTACAAGCTAATTCGGGCGCGGAGGCTCTGAGATGTCTGCTTAATGAAGATTTTGCGGTAATTTTGCTTGATGTGCAGATGCCGGGAATGGATGGATTTGAGACAGCTACATTGATTCGCTCTAGAGATCGATCGCGAGCGACTCCGATTATTTTTATCACAGCATTCAGCAGTAATGACACCCACGTGTTTAAAGGTTATTCTCTGGGCGCGGTGGATTACCTCTTCAAACCCTTAGAACCGGAAATATTGACCTCGAAGGTGCAGGTATTTGTGGAATTGTTCCAAAAAACAGTCGAGGTGAAGCAGCAAGCAACACAGTTAGCTGCGGTTAATAGTGAACTAAAGAAAAGTGAAGAGCGGTTTCGCACTTTGTGTGCTTGTTCACCACTGGGAATTTACTTAGCTGACGTTGAAGGCCGCTGTACTTACATCAACCCGCGTTGTCAAGCGATTTGCGGGTTAACTTTGGAGGAAAGTTTGGCAGAGGTTTGGCAGCGGGAAGTTCATCCAGAAGATCGCGATCGCGTAGTAGCAGATTGGTTAGCTTGGATTAAAGAAAGCCAGGAATATTCTAACGAGTTTCGATTAGCTGGTAGCGAAACTGTGCGGTGGATTCACGTGCAGTCGTCGCCCATGTTTTCGGATTTTGGAACACTGATCGGTCACGTGGGCACGGTTAGAGATGTCACAGACCGCAAGCAAGCAGAGGAAGAACGCGGCAGACTAATCCGCGAACAAGTGGCGCGGCAAGAAGCGGAGAGAGCTAACCAGATGAAGGATGAATTTCTAGCTATTCTCTCTCACGAACTCCGTACTCCTTTAAATGCAATTCTCGGCTGGTCTAGGCTGCTTCGCAGCAAAACATTTGACCAAGAAACTATTGATAAAGCCCTAGAAACAATTGAGCGCAATGCTAAATCTCAAGCTCAACTCATCGAAGATATTTTAGATGTTTCGCGGATTCTGCGGGGAAAAATAAATTTAAATATGCATCCGATTCGGTTGGAATCTGCGATTAAGTTGGCAATAGATTCATTGCAACCGCTGGCTGAGGAAAAATCAATAGTCCTAGAATTAACGTGCAGTCCAAATGTAGGTGAAGTGACCGGCGATTTCGATCGCTTGCAGCAAATTGTGTGGAATTTGCTGTCAAATGCGATTAAGTTTACTCCGCAAGAGGGTAAAGTAGAAGTGCGGTTAGAGTCAGTTGGAGATGAGGCTCAAATTCAGATAATTGATAGCGGCATTGGTATCGCTCCTGATTTTTTGCCTTATGTTTTCGATCGCTTCCGCCAAGCTGATAGCAGCACAACTAGGTCTTACGGGGGTTTGGGACTGGGATTGGCGATCGTCCGTCACTTGGTGGAACTGCACGGCGGTAAGGTGGATGCAGAAAATAATCCGGGCGAGGGTGCGAAATTTACGGTGGTTCTACCTATTGCTCAGAGGAAGACCCGAGGTGCAGAGGATGATTGGTCGCAGCTCAATGAGGCGACAGAGACTCTCCCCACTCTGGCTAATTTGCAATTGCTGGTGGTGGATGATGACGATGACACGCGGGAGTTTTTGATTGCTTTACTCGAGGACGAAGGAGCTATGGTGCGATCGGCGGCATCGGTGGCCGGGGCTCTAGATGCACTGGAGAGTTATTGGCCGGATCTGCTGCTGAGCGACATTGGAATGCCGGAAGCAGACGGTTATGAGTTGATCGCCCGGGTGAGAGAAATGGAAAGGCTCAGGGGTGGAAAGATGCCTGCGATCGCCCTGACAGCCTACGCCCGAGAGGAAGAGCGGCAGCAAGCGCTGGAAGCTGGTTTCCAGACGCACTTATCTAAACCAGTTGAGCTAACTAAGTTAATTGCCGCAATTGCTAACCTCACAGGAAGGCTCGGAAATCCCGAGCAGACGGACTCGGCGGTTTCAACCGCTTTGTTGACCCCCCAATCCCGTGCCGATTAGTGAGAAAAATATTAAGCTAGCTTAAAGGACAAGCGATCGACAGTTCGGAACAAGACACTCGTTTTTCCACAAAAAACTGGATATTTGCCGTTTTTTTGCTTCTACCTGCCGTCAAAGTACAAAATTACCCGCCAATCAATACATGAATATTTTTAGCAGTCTGCTTTCTGGTCCAACTCCAGCACCCCAAGTCAAAAAACAGCGTCGAGGCATTGAAATTAAGTCGGAACGCGAAATCGAAATTATGCGACAGGCAGGGAAAATCGTTGCAACGGTACTCAAAGAAATTTCCCTAATGGTAAAACCGGGAATGACTACTGCTGATTTGGATGCTTATGCCGAAAAACGCATCCGCGAAATGGGTGCCACTCCCAGTTTTAAAGGCTATCACGGTTTCACGGGATCGATTTGCTCTAGCATTAATAACGAAGTTGTTCACGGCATCCCCAGCGCCAAAAAAGTAATTCGGGCAGGAGATGTTCTCAAGGTAGATACTGGGGCATATTATCAAGGTTTTCACGGCGATTCTTGCATTACGATCGCAGTTGTGGAAGTGACTCCCGAATCGGCAAAATTAATCCGAGTCGCAGAAGAAGCTCTCTACAAAGGCATCGAACAAGTGAAGGCTGGAGCTTATTTGCTCGATCTGGCTGGTGCGATCGAAGATCATGTCAAAAGCAACGGTTTTAGCGTCGTTGAGGAGTTTACCGGCCACGGTGTCGGGCGAAATTTGCACGAGGAACCCTCGGTTTTCAATTTCCGCACGCGGGAAATGCCGAACGTGAAATTGCGAGCGGGCATGACATTGGCGATCGAACCAATTCTGAATGCCGGTTCTAAGTACACTCGGACGCTTTCTGACAAGTGGACTGCTGTAACGGTTGACAATGCTATGTCTGCTCAGTTTGAGCATACTGTGTTGGTGACAGAAACTGGTTATGAAATTTTGACAGATCGTTCAAAAGTTTAAGTGGAAGGGTTCAAGAATAATTTTGAGTTTTGAGTTTTGAGTTTTGAATTAAAGATTTAATCAGTTTTTAATCGTTAGATCAAAACCTAACTCAAAACTCTTGAGTTGAAAAACAATTTTTTTAGTTCCTTCGATGGATGGAGTGACAACAAGACTTAAATGCGGCTAAATTAAAAAATAGTGGTAAAGCGTAAGGGTAACAACTATGTCAGCACGATTATTATTGGTAGATGATGAACCGGGCTTGCGGGAAGCAGTACAAGCTTAT
Organism: Microcoleus sp. MON1_C1; assembly: GCF_036701945.1. Classification (NCBI taxonomy): domain Bacteria; kingdom Bacillati; phylum Cyanobacteriota; class Cyanophyceae; order Oscillatoriales; family Microcoleaceae; genus Microcoleus; species Microcoleus sp. MON1_C1. The sequence continues at coordinate 20,385 of NZ_JAUBRO010000035.1, forward strand.
TTGGAAGATAGCGATTTCGCGGTTGAGGTGGCCAGTAATGCTCGGGATGGGTGGGAACTCTTGCAGCAGACTAATCCGGATTTGGTGATTTCAGACATTATGATGCCCCAGGTGGACGGTTATCAGTTTCTCAAGCAAGTGCGGGAAGATCCTCGCTATAAGGCTTTGCCGGTGGTGTTTTTGACGGCTAAGGGGATGACGAGCGATCGCATTCAAGGCTATCAAGCAGGCTGCGATGCTTATCTTTCTAAACCCTTCGATCCCGACGAATTAGTAGCAATAGTAACCAATTTGCTGGCCCGCCGCGCGGCTGCTAAGGAGACGAGCGAAAATGCTGAAAGTCCAGATATTGCGGCTTTGACAAGCCAAATGGCGAGAATTGAGTCTTTGCTGAGCGGGCGGAGTTCGATCGCCCAAAGTCCTTCGCCGATTAAAATTGATTTGACTCCGCGAGAACAAAGTGTTTTGGATTTGGTTGCTCAAGGTTTGATGAATAAGGAAATTGCCCGCCGCTTGGAAACTAGCGTGCGTAATGTGGAAAAGTACGTCAGCCGTTTGTTTAGCAAGACGGGTACTAACAGCCGTACTGAGTTGGTTCGCTTCGCTCTCGAACACGGCTTGACGAAATAGGAGCCCTCTCGACTTGGCTGGAGGCTGTGCCTCGCCGAGCTGCGTTACCAGGCTCTTCCTGGTAACGAGAATTATGAAAAAACTTAGAAATGTTAAGATATAAATATTGACAGATATCCGGTGGCTGTGGTATGTCACATCAGCTTGCTGGTGGCAGCGCGGGAGTGCGAAAACTGATGTGCGATCGAACTTCTCACCCACTTTGCTTTGAGTCTGAGATGAACATTCGCAAAGGCTGGGGAATTACTTAACGGGAAAACCTGACTGTTTAAGAGTTTTCACGTAGTAAATAGAAAGGCAAACAGTTGACCGGATATGCTCCGTTAAGCAAACTTGCCGCGAAGAGTCAGATAAGGTTATATCCTGTGGAAAAAGAAGTCGCTATTCATTAATGACTCTGCTCAAAAACGGATACTTGCGAACGGCAGGAGTGGTAAGTAGCCCACAATTTTAGACCCTCGTTCAAGCTCTCAGATTCATCTGTGGAGTAAATCTAAAATCTAAAATCTAAAATCGACTCACAGCGCTCTAAAGTAGCGGCGGATGTTGGATGTATAGCAGCACCAAAGTTTGGTTTATATCAGGAGGATACCATGAGGAAAATCACGGCGCGACAAACAATAAGTGCCATAGTAGCACTGCCGATCCTACTAATGGCCAATACAACTCAAGCTTTTGCCGCTGATACCAGTCAGAAAATAGATCCAATTAAGAAAGTTTCGGATTTGGGCGATGAGCTAGATGTTGATATAGGGCTACCAACAACAATCAGCATTGAAGAAAGCGAGGATTGGGATGAACCTGATTTTACAGCTACTTTAGATATGGAGATTAGTAAATTTATGACAAACAATCTTCAAGCTGTAATTGATGAGCCGCCGCCGGTAGTTTATCTCAGTGCGGCGAGGGGCCAGTCAACCCGGGCCTGCCGGATTTCGGGGATCTGCGAATAACTGAATCGGAGTTGGGCGATCGACTCTTTTGCTGGGTACAATTGGAGCGATGGTAAAGATTTCAGTAAAATCAGGTTGATTTTGCTGAGAATATGCGAATAACAGAGTATGTATTTTTTCGGGTATGCTTTAATTTTATCCGCTACAACAATAAGTATGCAAGCTGAAATCAACTTAACTAGGTGATTGTTCGCTGTGATTGGCGATCGCAAAAAGAAGCTGAAATCAACTTAACTATGCCATTGTTCGCTGGGATTGGCGATCGCAAAAACGGTTACAAATCAGCTTAGATCAACCGCAAAAAGGGTCAGCACTTTCTGAATTTCACCTTTCCCATGCGGTCAAATCCTTCTTCCTTCTTTTTCCTCGCTTGCGAAGTAGAAGGGCATTCTTTCTGGCTTCGGCAGTTGACAGCACCTCTTCTGAAAAACTTTTTCAAATATTAATTATGATGAATTCGCATTGTCAGCAAGACACCGCAGCACAGCAAAACAAAAGTTCGCTGCAAACTCTCTCCCGGACTCTGAGAATGTCTCAGGGGCAATTTTCGCTGATTTTGGTGCGGTGCAATTACAGTGCGATGAGAGAGGAAATTGTACGGCAATTGCGGGAGGCGTCTGATATCGAGATTCTAGAAATTGTCCTCCCGCCATCTGTTAAAACTCTTTACACGACGATAGAAACCAAACTTTCCTGCAGCCATCCGGCAGCTTTAATGGTGTTTGGATTGGAATCGGTAAGGGCGATCGATCGACTGCTGACTTCTACCAACTACGTGAGGGAAGAATTTCGGAATAATTTTCCCTTCCCGGTGGTGCTGTGGGTGACCGACAAAATATTAAAAAAACTGATTCGGTTAGTAACAGATATCGAGACTTGGACGACCACTGTTGAATTTGTGATCGGCCCCGACGACTTGGTGGATTTCCTGGGCAAAAGTGCCGATCGCATTTTTTCTAATATTTTAGAAAGTGGCAATTGGCGTTTAACTAATTCTGCCATTCTCGGAGCCAATTCTTTGAGTGAACTAGAGTCGGCTAGCCAAGACTTGCAAACTTGCAACATCAGGTTAGAACCAGCTATTGAAGCGAGTTTGCAATTTATTCGCGGTCGGCACGAATATGCTTGTCACCGCATCCCTGCGGCTATTGAATTGTATCAAAAAAGTCTCAGTTTTTGGAAGCATCAAGTAGCGTTTATTGGGTCTAAAACACAATTTAGCGATTTGTTATTTACCGTTCACCCAGCACCGGTGTTAGAGGGAATTCTGCTATTCCACATCGGTCTTTGCTACCGCTTCCAAGCCGAAAAACACCGCAGCGGCAACCGTCCTTACTGGACGGAAGCTAAGAATTATTTTCAGGAATGTATTAATGTTTTAGAACGGGCGGGACGGTCGGATGCCGTTGGTATATTCATCAATCAACTTGGCGAAGTATTGCAGCATTTAGAAGATTGGGATGCACTCTGGAATTTAGCTATCAAAGCTCGGAGGTTACATGAAAATATGGAAAATTCAGCAGTTAACTTGGCTCAAGATTACGGCTTTTTGGCTAGAGTAGCCTTAGAGCAGAAGAACTGGCAAGGGGCGAAAGAATGGGCTTTAGTGGCTCTAGACGTTCTCAACTCTAATTTAGAAGCGACGGGACAGGGTACCCCTGTAAAGTCGCAGCATCTAGGCTTGTATCTGTTAATTTTAGCAGAGGCCCAGAGTCAGTTGGGCGAGATGCAGGAGGCGATCGCGCATTTAGAGCTTGCTCGCTCGGAAACCGAAGCGTGCTACAACCCGCAACTGTATTTGCGGGTTTTAGAAATGCTGCGATCGCTCTATTTTCAGCGGGGAGAATATCTCAAAGCCTTTCAAATTAAGCAAGATTATCGAGCGGTGGAACACACGTATCGGTTCCGAGCTTTTATTGGAGCTGGAAAGTTGCAGCCGCACAGAGAAGCGATTAATTCCGTCGCCGAAACTCTTGCCGGCGCTGCTACTATTGCTGACGAAATTACAGCTTCCGGCAGAGAGCAAGACCTCAACCGCTTGATATATAGGATGAACAATACCCCCGACAAACTGACAGTAATTTACGGTCAGTCTGGAGTTGGCAAAAGTTCAATAGTCACGGGAGGATTAGTACCAGCTCTCAAACAAAAAAAAATAGAAATGCGGACTGTTTTGCCGATAGTGCTGCAAGTTTACAACAACTGGCCGCGGGAATTGACCAGACAGTTATCTGCTGGGAAAGCTGAAATATTCGATCCGGAAATTTCCGAAGCCGTACCAGAAACTGCTCCGGTAGATTTTCCAGTAGAAGCAGGCGCAGTCGAGGGAAATCTTATTTCGGGATTTCACAGTGGCTCGACTGGGAATAATGAGGCTCAAAGGGAGCAGTCACAGCCAGTAGAATTAATCATAGAACAACAGGCGATCGAATACGAAAATATTCTCAAGGAGCTGAAAAGAAATTCCGAACATTTAGTGACTGTGCTGATATTTGACCAATTTGAAGAATTTTTTTTCGTGTGGAAAGAGCCAGCGGAAAGGCAGATATTTTTTAATTTTTTGCGGGGATGCTTGAAAATTAAATATTTAAAAGTCGTTCTGTGTTTGCGGGAAGATTACCTGCACTATTTGCTAGAATTTTCCCGACCAAAAAACCAGACCGGATTGGGTAATAATGATATTTTAGAGGACATTCTCAGCAAAAATATTCTGTTTTATTTAGGAAATTTTTCGCTGGTCGATGCGCGATCGGTAATTCGCACTTTAACTGAACGAGCGCAGTTTTACTTAGAACCGGATCTGATCGAAGAATTAGTCAAAGATTTAGCTGGAGAACTGGGAGAAGTCCGCCCGATAGAACTACAACTTGTCGGCGCTCAACTGCAACAAGAGGACATTAGAACTTTAACTCAATATCAGGAACTCGGCAACAATCCGCAACAAAAATTAGTCGAAAGGTTTCTTGAAGAGGTCATCAAAGATTGCGGTCCGGAAAATGAAGTTGCAGCGCGCCGAGTTTTGTATTTTCTAACAGATGAAGACGAGATCCGTCCCCTCAAAACCCGCGCCGAATTAGCCTCTAATTTAGCGACATTTGCCGAAGCTGACAAATTAGATTTAGTCTTAGAACTGTTAGTAAACTCGGGTTTAGTTTTTCGATGGACGGAACTGCCTGCTGAGCTTTATCAGCTCGTTCACGATTATTTAGTTAGCTTCATTCGCCAGCAGCAAGAATTAGATAAAAAGGCAGAATTTGAGGAACTGCGAAAGCAAAACCAAATTAACCGAGATGAAATTGAACAAATTCGCAAAGACAGAGAGCGAGACGCTTTGCTGTCGGAAGCTAGAGACAAACAGCGCCAAGCCCGAGACAAACAGCACGAAGCGGAAGCTCAACTTTACCACACTCGGAGATGGCAATTGCGGGCGGCGGTTCTAGGAGTGCTTGTACTCGGAGGTGTTTCGGCGATGGCATTCGAGCAAGCGAAACTAGCAGAAAGCGCGCGGCAAGAAGCAGAAAAAAGTCGGACTGATGCCCTAAATTCGGCGTCGGAAGCTTTAGTGCTTTCTAATGAAAAAAATCAATTAGGAGTGTTGGGAAATAGTATCAAAATCGGCCGTGATTCTCAGAAAAGTACAGCGCTGCCTGTGGACACTAAAAATCAAATTGCTGAAAGACTCAGACAAGCAGTTTCCGGGGTGCAAGAACGCAACCGTTTCGAGCAGCACAGCAAGTTTGTTTTGGATGTGAGTGTCAGCCCCGACGGCAATTTAGTTGCTTCGGCAAGTGCTGACAAAACTGTTAAATTGTGGAGCAAAGAAGGTAAGTTATTAAAAACTTTCAATCACCCAGATAGCGTGACGAGTGTTAATTTTAGTCCCGATGGGAAAACGATCGCTACTGGTTGTGCCGATCGCACAATTAGAATTTGGCAAGTAGATAACGACAAAAGTGCGATCGGCATTTTATCCGGCCACCGCGATATCGTCACCAGCGTCAGTTTCAGTCCCGACGGCAAAACCCTAGCTTCCGCCAGTCACGACAACACCGTCAAAATCTGGAACCTGGCGAACAAAAAATTGCTGCAAACCTTAACCGGACACAAAGACTGGGTGCTCGGCGTCAGTTTCAGCCCCGACGGCCAAACAATAGCATCAGCAAGTGTTGACAAAACTGTCAAACTTTGGAACCGAGAAAGTAAAACCCAAAAATTTACAATTAATCCCAAAACATTAACCAAACATTCTGACATTGTGTACAGCATTAAGTTCAGTCCAAACAGCCGAGAACTCGTCTCAGCAAGTGCCGACACCACAGCTAAAATTTGGAACCGAAACGGTGAGGAAATCAGAACTCTCAAAGGACATAACGATGAAGTTGTCAGCGCGAGTTTCAGTCGCGACGGCAAAAAAATTGTCACCGGCAGTGCAGACGATACGGTGAAAGTTTGGAGTCGCAGCGGCACTTTGCTCAATACTTTTCGAGGACATCAAGACGACGTAAGGGCCGTAACTTTCAGCGGGGACGGCACTATTGCTTCCGCAAGTAAAGACAAAATAGTGAAAATTTGGAAACCGGACAGCACTCCGCTGAATAAGATTTTATCTGGACACGAAGACTGGGTTTACAAAGTCAGTTTTAGCGCTGATAGCAAAACAATTGCTTCTGCTAGCGGGGACAAAACCGTGAGACTTTGGCGGGCTGACGGCAGTTTATTGAAAACCTTAGAAGGTCACAAGGATTCTGTTACCTGGGTTAGCATTTCCCCTGATGATAAAACAGTTGCTTCGGCGAGCGATGACAAAACAGTGAAAGTCTGGAGTTTAAACGGCAAACTGTTAGATACTCTCAGCCACAGCGGCATTGTCAGAAGCGTGAGTTTTAGTCCTGACGGAAAGATAATTGCCGCCGCCAATGCCGATCGCAAATTGTACCTCTGGCGCTGGAACGGTTCTAAAGCAACTTTGTTTGCAAAACTCGATCACAGCAATCCAGTAATTAGCGTTAGCTTCAGTCCCGACGGCAAAACTATTGCTACTGCTACCGCTGCTGAGGACAAGGCAAGCGGGAAGAAAAAGGCTTTTGAAATTACCGGAGAAAAGAGAGTTTACCTGTGGCAATTTAACGGTTCGTCGGCGAAAGCTTTGAAAACTCTCGACCACCAAGACAGCGTTAAAAATGTTAGTTTCAGTCCCGATGGCAAGACTATTGCTGCGGCTTGCGCTGACAAAAAAGTTTACTTGTGGGGGTTTGATGGAAAGGTGGCGGATTTAACTGAAAAACTCGACCACAGCGATACTGTAGAAAGCGTGAGTTTTAGTCCCGACGGCAAGTTGATTGCGGCGGCGAGTGGGGGAAATACTGTTAAGCTGTGGGAGTTTAATGGCAAGAAGGCGCTGCTATCTAAGACTTTGGAATCGAGCGATCGCGTGTTGAGCGTTACTTTTAGTTCTGATAGCAAAACTCTGGGTTTTGCTAGTAGGGATAGGACTGTAATTCTGTTGCCTGTGGAGAATTTGGAACTAAATAATATCATTGCTCGCAGTTGCGAGTGGTTGGGAGATTATTTGCAGAATGACCCGAATGTTGCTGAGGGCGATCGACTGCTGTGTCTTGGGTTTGGGAAGCAGGCGTTAAATAAGAGGAAGTAAACCCTGTTTGTAGTGAGGACTTCAGTCCTCTCTCTGTGGATGAATAAGGACTTGCATTCCTGACTGCGAACCTGGAGTTGAATTTAGATTAAAAAATATATGTGTTGACTGGTGTTTTAGGTTGTAAATTTGCGGTAAAATTCTAGTAATAAACTTAACTTCTTTGGCGCTTCGCCCGCCACATCAATCCGCAATACAAACAAAAGGTAAACCGCATGGATGTCAACTCCCCAAATGTCCACCCAATCCCGCCATTCAGCGAGACAAACGAGGAAACACCAGAGATAGGTGGCGGTTTGCCCATAATAGAATATTGGGCAAAACATACATTGTCCCCGGAAGGCCCGAAACTTTGGAAAACTTTGCTGCACAAAAGTGCCTGTTTGTCGTGTTCTTGGGGTACTGGCGGGCAGAAAGGAGGTTTTACAAATGAAGAGGGCGAAAAACTTCAGCGCTGCATGAAAAGCGTCGAAGCAATCTCCGCTGAAATCAAGCCGGCTATCTCAACTCAATTTTTTGAAAAGCAGAGTATTGCACAACTTCAGCAATTAACTTCAATGGAAGCAGACAGGTTGGGAAGGCTGAGTTTTCCGATGATTTTGCGGGCTGGTTCATCTCATTACGATCGCATTTCTTGGGAAGAAGTTTATCAAATTGCCGAAGCTGCTTTTCGCAAAACCCCCGAAAGAGTGGCATCTTACAGTTCCGGTCGCTCTTCCAACGAAGCCGCTTTTCTGCTGCAATTGATGATGCGGGCGATGGGTTCCAATAACTTAGCAGATTGTTCCGATCTCTGCCACGCTCCCTCGACAATCGGGTTAAGCGAAATGTTTGCTACCCGCACCTCGTTAGTGAGTCTAGAAAACTTGAAGGAAGCAGATTGCGTCGTGCTAGCGGGCAGCAATTCTTCCTACAACCATCCCCGTTTGATGAACGAGTTAATTAAAATTCGCGACAAAGGCGGTAAAATAATTGTAATCAATCCGGTGATGGAAATCGGGTTAGTCAAGTTTGGTTCTCCGGCATTTCCTGTCAAGTCGCTCATCCCCGGTTCCGATATTTCCTCCTTATACTTGCAACCAATTCCCGGCAGCGATACGGCGCTATTTGTCGGCATTCAAAAGTCTATAATCGAACAAGGATTGCTGGACGAAAAATACTTGCAAGCTCATACAGAAGGCTGGGAAGCAGTAGTCCAGCACGCCCGCGAAACCGATTGGGAAACTATTACTAAAACCTGCGGAGTTTCTCAAGCAGAAATTGAGGCTGCCGCCAAAATTATCGGCACGTCCCAGCGGGTTGTATTCGGTTGGGCGATGGGAATTACCCAACACGATAACGGTGTAGATAACGTTTTCAGCATTGCCAATACTGCGTTAATGACAGGAAATGTCGGCAAAGAAGGGGCGGGATTAATGCCCGTCAGAGGACACTCAAACGTCCAAGGATTCGGCTCTATGGGCGTCACTGTGAAGCTGAAAAAAGAAATTCAACAAGCTTTAGAAAAGTTATTGAATCGTCCCCTCAGTCCTGTTAAGGGCTACGACACTCGATCGCTCATTGAAGCAGCAGATGCAGGCAAAGTCGATACGCTGATATGTCTGGGCGGTAACTTGTATGGGGCAAATCCAGATTCAAATCAGGCAAAACAGGCTTTAAGCAATGTTGAAACCGTTATATACCTCGCAACTAAACCGAATTTAGGGCATTTTCACGGCTTGGCAAAACACAATACAATTGTGATTCCTGTACTGAATCGCTTTGAAAATCCCCACAAAACCACGGTGGAAGCCGGTAATAATTTTGTGCGTTTAAATGATGAGGGTGAAACTCATCTCAAAAATGCCGATCTGATTCCCGAAGTACAATTTTTGACGGAATTAGCGAGCAGAATTCACGGCGATTTTCCCGTGGATTGGCGCCAACTTCAAGACACAAAATACGTTCGGCAATTGATTGCTAAAACTATTCCGGGCTATGAAAAAATAGCGACAATTGATGAAACCAAAGAGGAATTCACCATCGGCGGTCGCATTTTTACAGAACCTAAATTTCCTACAAAGTCTGGGAAAGCGAAGATGTTTGTCACGCCTTTACCGAAGCTGAAATTACCGGAAGCGAAAGAGTTTGGAGTATCGGAATCAACACAGGGTATTGTTGTGGCATTGATGACGGGACGCAGCTATTCTCAGCACAATACTGTCGTCTACAAAATTGATGACAAGTACCGGGGAATGCCGCACCGCAACTGCATTTTGATGAACCGCGCGGATGCAGAAAGCGCGGGTTTGCAAGAACATCAGCGGGTTACGGTGCAGGGAAATGTGGGGAAAATGGAAAATGTCGAGGTGATTTACGGGGCGGTTCGTGAGGGTGCTGCTTTGATGTTTTATCCTGAAGTTAATGTGATTTTTCACCCGGAGATTGAAAAGCGATCGGGCACGCCTGCTTACAAGCGCGTACCTGCTTTTGTATACGCGGAAGTTCGGTAACGGATTCTGTAACGGATGTAATGGATGTTATGATTAGCTCTGCCTTCTGTCTTCTATAACTCACATTTTAGATGATTTTTAAGAACACGCAAGATGCTTGTTCCACAAGGAGTTAATTTTTTGTAGGGTGGGCATCTTGCCTGCCCCTATGCAAGTCTTAATTAACTCTTAATTTGCAAAGTTCTACCGCGCCAAGTCCATCCCCAACCAGTTTCAGTTTTAATCGCAGAACCGATCGCAATCGCCGCCACTAACGCACCTCCCAAACCTCCCAACCACCAGTATTTCGTCGGACATTCAGACATCTGGGCACCCAAGCGGCGCAAAGTGTAATGCTGCCAAATTACGATTAAGGATAAACAAATAGTTAACCAGGTAATTGGCAATTGGTAATTGGTAATTGGTAATTGGTAATTGCTGATTGCCAGAATTTCTGCGAAGTCCCCGTTAGCCAGCAAAATAGCTAATGCCAACCACGGCATAGGATAAAGAAATAACTTAATTGCAGCCATGTAAAACATCAAGCCCCAACTGCGGTTAGCGGCGAGATACAGATTCTTTGTCCAGCCTTCCCACAATGCGCTCCAAGACCGATACATCCGCACGGATGCCAAATTTGGCCCGGAATAAAGTCCGAGCTTTAAACCCGCACGTTTGATGCGTTTAGCTAATTCCACATCTTCCACAATTTCGCCGGCAACTGCTTCGTGACCGCCTATTTTTTCGTAGCCCGAGCGCCTAAATAACATGAACGGCCCGCCGGCAAAAGCACTGTCTGTTTTCGAGGGATCGTTGACGGCGGTAAAGTCGTAGCAAACTGCTAGGTGATTGAACATTATCGGCTGCACCAACCACTCGGCAAAACACTCACTTTCCCAGCGCTGGCATACAGGTGAACAAGTCTATTTTCTCGGTTTCGGCTGTGGCGATAGCGGTTTCGATCGCCGCCGGTTTGAGTCGCACGTCGGCATCGATAAATAATAAGAAGTCTCCGGTTGCTATTTGAACAGCTTGGGCGCAGGCCCAGTTTTTGCCCGCCCAATATTGGTTGGTTGGTCGCGGCTGACCTGCTAATATTTTAAGCCGGGGGTCGTTGAGATGCTGTTGCAGGGTTTGCCCGATCGCTAGTGTGTCGTCAGTCGATCGATCGTCTACAATCAAAACCTCTAGGTTCTCCACAGACAGCGGTGTACTCTCCAAAATGGCGATCGCGCAATCCCGAATATTCTCTGCCTCGTTGTATGCTGGTACGATTACCGAAAATTTAGGGAACTGCGCGGCGGACTCCGGTGACAGCTTAGCCAAACTTCTGTCGGTTCGAGGCGCATTTTCCACTGATCGGCGCAAGTTCTTAGTGTAAGCTCTACTTACAATCAGAGAAAAAATTAGCAGGGTTAACAATATCAAAGCGAACAGACCTCAAATTTTCGGTACACGATTTGTCTCCCTAAATATTAAAAAATATTAAAACAAAAAGCTAGTCGATCGCCCGAAAAGTTATTTTGACCGCCTCTTTTGCTATAATTTGTGAGCATCTTTCGGCTCGCTCGCAGCGAGGGGTCAGACCCCTCACCCATACAGCGACCGAAAAGCCGAGGATAGATATCAGTTGTCAGAGGATATTGGAATGGGCGAATTTTTGACAGTCGATGTGTTGGCGAACGGGATAGCCGTACTTGGTGCTTTCGGTTTTTTCTTTTTAGGATATCAAGCTTTGCAGATGTTGAAAAAATAAAGTATGGAAGAAGGAAGAAAGAAGAAGGAAGAAGGAAGAAGGATTAGCTCCTTGTTCCCCCCAAACCCCTAAAAAAAGGTGAGTAGGGGGTGGGAGAAGAGCATTCTTTCGCTCCCCTCAAACCCCTGAAAAAGGAGGATTTAGGGAGCGAAACTCAAAGACAAGTGACTCAACAGTGCAACTGTTTCTTGCGAAAATCAACCAAAAAAAGGCTGCGTTATTATCATGGTGAGCCAACTTTTAGATGGACGCTATCAAATCATTGAAGTCATAGAAACAGGAGAATTTGGACAAACCTATCTGGCAAAAGATATTCGCCGTCCGGGAGAACCGCAGTGCTTTGTCAAGCACCTGCGTCCCGGTACCACCGAACCGAAATTAATTAATACTACGCGCCGTCTTTTTCAGAAAGAAGCAGAAGTTCTAGAAAGGCTCGGTCAACACGACCAAATTCCTCAGCTATTCGCTTATTTTGAAGAAAATGAAGAATTTTTCTTAGTTGAATCCTTTGTTGCCGGTCACTCGCTATCAACCGAGATTGTACCGGGCAAGCCTCTGAGCGAAGAAAAAATGATTTCTTTGCTGAAGGAACTGTTAGAAATTTTAGTGTTTGTACACGGACAGGGAGTAATTCACCGAGATATTAAACCGGCAAATTTAATCCGTCGCTATTCAGATAACAAGTTAGTTTTAATCGACTTTGGCTCGGTGAAAGAAATTCACATCGCTCAAAGACAAGCACCGGTAACTGTGCGGATTGGCACGCTGGAATATATGCCGATCGAACAATTTCAATACAACCCGCAACTCAACAGCGATATCTACGCTTTGGGAATGATTGGCATCCAAGCAATGACGGGTTTGCCGGCTTACGATTTGCCTAAACTGCGGGATTTGAAAAATTCTAATAAGGGCGAAATTGTTTGGCGGCATTTAGCCACGTGTTCCCAAGCGCTGGCCGATGTTTTGGATAATATGGTGCGCTACGATTTTCGGGAGAGATACCAGTCGGCGGCGGAAGCTTTAGCCGATTTGAGGAAAATTGGCGATCGCTCGCGGGCGCGGATTCCCAAGCTGACAATATATCGCGAAGAAGTCGATCGGCGCAGCAGCAGCCGGGGTGATATTACAGTCGTCGGTCGTAGAATATTAGATGAACTGCGCGTCAGTTTGGAATTGCTGCCAGAAGAAGCAGAGGCGATCGAAGATGAGGTATTGAACCCTTACCGGAAATACAGGCAAAAAGGCGAACGCTACGAACAATCACTGCAAGAAGCAATGCAGCAAGAATATCCCTTTTCTCAGGAAACTCGCGACGAATTAAAACGCTTGCAGCAAGTTTTAGGGCTTACCGACGAAGATGCCGCGAAAATCGAAGAATTAGTCATTCCTAAATCTTTATTTGCTAAATTGTACAAGGCGATCTCCACAGTTTTGGAGGGACACCGCAACCCCAGTGGGCCACCAGCCAGCAGCGCCCCTCAACTCGAATTGCAGGCAAGTCCGGCGGTATCCTCGCAGGTAAATCTGAACGGAAAAACCGATTTCTCGTTAGCGCAGCCCGCCCCTACGGGGGCTACGCCAACGGAGAGGCTCGCTAGCCCCACAGCACTTGTCCCCAAAGAAACTCGCAAATTCAATCCTTATCTCGCCGGGGCAACAATTGCGGCTATCTTAGCTGCGATCGGCGGAATTTACGGATATCTCAAGTGGCAAGAATGGGAGCAGCGATCCCAGAAAGAATCCCAACAGCTCAATCAAATTGCCGCTCTCTATAAAGCCAGCAATTATGAAGACTGCATCAGCCAAATACCAACAATTGCCAACACTTCCAGCAGCTATGCGTCCGCTCAGGAGTTACAGGAACAGTGCCAAGCAGGTCTGCGGTGGAAGAACGCCAAAGTCAAAAATTTCGCTCAGCATTCAGATGCAGTTGGGTCTGTTGCTTTCAGTCCAGACGGCTTAATGTTAGCCAGCGGTTCTAAAGACAAAACCATCCAAATTTGGGATTTAGCTACAGGCAAGTCGATCCGCACTTTTCCAGGAGATTCCTCCACTATTTGGTCGGTTGCTTTTGACTCAAACGGTACGAAACTGGCGACTGGAACCGGTTTTTGGCGAGTCATGCTGTGGGATTTGAAAACAGGGCAAGTGATTCGCAGTCTCGACCACACTGCTTCTGTGTGGTCTGTCGCTCTCAGCCCGGACGGACAGCTTGTTGCTAGCGGTAGCGGAGACAAAACCACGAAGATTTCGGATGCAGCAACTGGCAGTTTGATTCAGAATTTTCCCGACCATACAGATTTTGTTTATTCTGTTGCTTTCACTCCCGATGGAAAAAGTTTGGTTAGCGCTTCTAAGGATAAAAAAATTACAGTTGTTGATGTAGCAACGGGGAGCTTGCTCAAAACTATTGAGGGACACGGCGACGCGGTGAGGTCGGTGGCTGTTAGCCCGGACGGCCAGACAATTGTTAGCGGTTCCTACGATGAAAGTATTAAAATCTGGAATATCGAAACAGGAGATTTAATTCGCTCTATCCAGGGACATTCTGACGATATTGTCTCGGTTGCTATCAGCCCGGACGGGAAGTTTATTGCGAGCGGGAGCAAGGATAAAACTATTAAAGTTTGGGATTTTGCTACCGGAGAATTGCTGAATACTTTGACGGGACATTCCGATGAAGTTTATGTGGTGACTTTTAGTCCTGATGGCAAAACTATTGCTAGCGGTTCTAAAGACAATACTATTAAGTTGTGGCTGAGGTAATCAGAAAGAAGGAAGAAGGAAGAAGGAAGAAGGAAGAAGGAAGAAGGAAGAAGAAAGAAGGAAAAATAGTCCTTGACGCACAGACTATACTTGTAGGGTGCGAAGTGCGTACCTTGTTACTACAGATAGTGTAACAATTGAAAACTTGTGTCCAGGACTGAAGAAGTCAGTCAACAGTCAACAGTATCCATTAGTCACTGGTCATTTAATTCCTAAGATTAAGCTCGTTTTTTAAGGTTTGGGGAAAGTGCCAATAAGGCGTTTCTAATTCGTCCTCAGTTGGATAATTTTCAGTTGATTTCTCTCGGATTTGAAAAAAGTGGTAGAGGTTCGCCACAGTTAAATCGGATATTTCTTGCCAATTCGAGGCAGCTAAAGCTTGATAGCCCGTAGCGATCGCCTGCTGGCTGATATAAAATTCGTATCTCCGGCGGATTTCCGGCGACACAGCGAAGGTTAGCTGGTCGCGCAAGGATAGAAAGTGAGACTTTTGCTTTAAACTTTCATAAAGTGAAGGTTCCGCAGCTAATACCGCGAATGTAGTGTACACGCTGCTTTTTAAACTCTCGCCGGTGAGTTTATCTAAACTAGCTAACTGGTGCTGCTCTTTTGGAGACAAAGTTTGCATCCAATCAACCTCATTTTGCCAAAATTCTATTACACTTAAATCATGACCGAGAATCCTAGTAACTTCAGGAAATAAAAAATCTAGTTCGGGTTCGGATTGACATCCTTTAACAACAGTTAGAAGATTTTGACAAATTTTTGATTGGAGTTCCAGCAGGCGATCGCTCACCATCTTGTAGGCCCGCTGCAACTGAAACGTGACCCCGATCGCCTGCTCGATCGCCCAAACACATTCCATTTGCCTGAGCTGTCCAGCAGAAGACAGCCCCTCCAACAAACTAGGATTATCATAAATTTTTAAAGCCTCAAACAGCATATCTCGCCCGCTATTAATTTCGGAATTCCGAAGTTTAATATCTGGCACAGTCAGGGCTGACTGACAGCGTTTGATAGCTTTAGAAAAAATCTCGTAACCGTTAACCAGTTTCTGGCGGTGCATTTCAAAATTAGAGTCGTGAGCCACCTTAAAAATCTGCTGGATTACCTCTACTCCCCTATCTTTGAGGATGTGTCTGAGATCGATAAATCCGTCTTTAATTTTTAGCTTCTGGTGCTTTGCCTCTTCTCGGATTTTTAATACTTGGTTGAGGTTTACTGCTGACAAAACTGTGCTCGATACAGTGCCAATACCAATGACAGCAGCAGTCGCTTGCATCACTGCCAAATTAATTTTCAGACAGTTAAGCATTCTGTATATTTTTTGAAACCCCTGATGAGTTTGAGCAACCTGCAGCGGCGCCAGTGTCACGTACACGGGAGCTACCAGTGGCTGTATGGGCCCACCTCCGGCTAACTGTGCGAGCAATCCTATAACTCCGCGATCGGATAGAGTTTCACTTCTTGATTGATAAAAAATTTTTGCAAGCTCCACAAACTCCCCTGTCACCGGATCTCTAGCTGCCGGGAGCAATTTTCCTGTTTTGGCAGCAGGCTGTACTAGGTTGCCACTATTGAGTCGCGCCTGAGTTGCAGGAGTGAATATATAATCCATGTGGTGACTCAGTTTCCATTCAAAAAGGCAGATGTTCTGTATTGTATGCTGTTTAGGGAAACGAGGGATGAAAGACAGATGAATGAGTATCTCAAGGCATTCCAGGCTATTACCCTGTTTAGCGATCGATTGTTGGCAGACGAATATCAATCCGTGGAGATTAAACAGTCAGCTACCCAACTCAGTTTAGATGTGGAACCTTGTATTGACGAAATTAAGCAATCTGCCATCAGACTCAAGGGGCTACTTCAGGTATGTTTCAAAGATGTATCTCAGGCTGAGGATGTCTGGAATAGCAAGCCGAGAATTGCTGGAGCATCTCCTGTTGATGTCTGGGAGCAAATTGGCGAACTAAGCGGATGCGATGTGAGAATTCGCAGTTTAGGAAAACAGGGCAAATATGATGCTGTTGTTAAAGTTCGCAAATCTTGGAGCGACAAGGCGACCAAGTTAAAAACTCAGTGGTTTTTGTGGGATAAAAACCCTCAACTATTTCAAAGAGATACTATTGGTTTTTTTGACAAAGATAATTTGCACAAAGAGTTACGTAATGAAGTGGATTCCCAGGCAGAGCGAGTCAGTTTAATTATGGAGAATGAACTGAGTTTAATTTTTAAAGAATTACAATCTATTGATATAGAAAAAATTGAAGTTTGTATTGACTGCTTCGACCTCAACAGTCAATCTAAATTTAGAGAGCGACTACAATCAATAGGGGGAGAGATTGTATCTAAGTTTACGGAGCCACTGAAATATTTGCCGGATTCTTATATGAAGAGTTTTAAAGATACGTTGAAAGAACCTGTAGAAACTCTCGTTCATAAAAGCAATCTCGGAATTACTTTGGTGGATTTTGAAGAGTTCTGTAAAGTGATTGGCTTAATCCTAGATAATGTGATTCTAGCTGTTTTTGAAGAGCGCATGAAACTGGCAATTAAAACCGTTGAAAAAGCGATTAGATTCTACAATAATTTTTTATATAAGCAGGCGCGGTATCAGAAAGAGACGCCGGAACAGCGAGCGGCGGAAAAAGATTGGATCGAATGCCAGCGGCAGCAACTCAGGGAAGTTCAGCAGTATATTGATGCAGTCATCAATCATTAGTGGTTAGTTATTAGTAATTGGCAATTTGTAATTAGGAGTTACTAATTAGTGTTTTAACTACTAATTACTGACTCCTAACTGCTGAATTCACGCAAACAGGACTTACGCCGAACGTAATTAATTATTTACGGCTCCATGCACACCGCACCTTAGCGCTATAATTCGCGCGTTAAACCACTTTTTGCGTAAGTCTTGCTAAAAATAGATACAAGCCCCGTAATTACGTCATGAAAAAAAAAATTAGACTTTAGTTCAACCTCCCACTCAAGGCTGGGGAGTTAATCTAAAATCTAAAATCTAAAATCTAAAATCGAATGACTATTGATATTGACCGCTGATTTCGTAAACGATCGCGCCCAAAGACGCTAAGCTAGCTAAAATTAGCATTCCTGCCGGCATGAATTTTTGAGTTTTAACAAGGCGCACAATAAATACTATTACTAAAACAGCGGAGATGGCTGCTGCTAATGTTAAACCCCAACTTTGTCCCATAAGCTGGGCGGTGCCGGCAAAAATTAGCAGCGAACCGCTAATCAAGCCCGAAATGAGCGAGGCTTGGCTTTTGGCCTTGATATAACCCATGATGCCGCCAACGAGTGTTAAAATGCCGTAGCCGATCGCCGCTGCTGTACCTAAATTCATTTTTAATCCTCCCGATTTCACTCTTTGCATCT
Source organism: Microcoleus sp. MON1_C1 (assembly GCF_036701945.1). Classification (NCBI taxonomy): domain Bacteria; kingdom Bacillati; phylum Cyanobacteriota; class Cyanophyceae; order Oscillatoriales; family Microcoleaceae; genus Microcoleus; species Microcoleus sp. MON1_C1. The sequence goes on from NZ_JAUBRO010000035.1 coordinate 38,013, forward strand.
AAATTTATACAGCGCGGCCTGCAATTAGTGTCACGAATTGTTAGAAAATTTATTAAAGCCAGTCAGGATATGTAACTGTTATACAATTGCCATTATGTCAGCCCTAACTTCTGGTGCGATCGCCCAAATCCGTTACCTCCAGCGCCAAGCAGCATCCCTGCTGCTGTATCAATCAGTTCTCAAAAGCCCCGCCGGTCAAGCTTTTCTCGATTTGCTGCAAGCCCTTCACCACAGCGAAGTCAGCGGTTTGGAATGTCAGGTAGCTTACGGGAACTGGTTCAAAGTTCAGGCTGCTAAAAATTTAAGCTGGAAAGATTCTCTGATTTCCGAAATTCTCAAAGACGAAAACCCCTTTTCACGCCGAGCACAGCAAACAGATTTTGCAAGTTTGCCCCCCGCTTTGGTGGAGGCCGCCCGACATGATTTACAAGTGCTGCAAAATATTTACGAATGCAGCAGCGAACAGTTGAGCAAGTGGGTGCGGGTAGCGGGTAAACTTGACGCAGTGCCTCCGATTTGGCATTCAGAAACTGTAGCAGAACAGGGAGATTTGCCGCTGCACGGGAAACTAGAAAAATGGTCGAGCGCGGCGGAATCTTTGGCAGTTTATTACCGACAGTTTGGCACGGGTTTGTTTGCCGAATATCGCGCTTTTAGGTGGCGGGGAGGGCAGTTTGCGAGTATTTCACATCCCGATCGCATAACTTTAAAAGAGTTGGTTTGCTGCGATTGGCAGCGGGATGCTCTGGTGAAAAATACGGAGTTTTTGTTAGCAGGTTATCCGGCTTTGCACGTCTTGCTGTACGGGAGCCGCGGTTCGGGCAAGTCTTCTTTGGTGAAGTCGCTGTTAAATGAATTTGGCTCTCGCAATCTGCGTGTGATTGAAGTATCTAAATCGGATTTGCAAGATTTGCCGCTAATTGTCGAGCAGTTGCGGGGAGTTCCTCAAAAGTTTATTATTTTTGTGGATGACCTTTCCTTTGAGGAAGATGACGATGCTTTTAAAGCTCTGAAAGTTGTTTTGGAAGGAAATGTCACTGCTCGCTCTCAAAATGTGGTAGTTTACGCAACATCTAACCGCAGGCATTTAATTCGAGAGTTTTTTGACGACAGGCCTCGCCCCCGCGACGGAGATGAAGTTCACGCTTGGGATACTGTGCAGGAAAAACTTTCCTTTAGCGATCGATTTGGCTTGACTTTAACTTTTGAGCCGGCGGATCAAAACACTTATTTAACAATTGTCCGACATCTCGCAGAACTTGCTGGAATCAAACTCGCTCCCGAGGATTTGGATCACCGAGCTAAAGAATGGGCAACTCGCCGCAATGGGCGATCGGGCAGGACTGCGCGGCAGTTTGTTGATTTCCTGAAAGCAGATTTAGCCATTTTTCACAAGTAGATCGTCTGCGCTGCGAGGGCGGGTTTTACCTGAAATATGGGAAGGGAATTCATGAGCTGAATACACCCGCCATTGCAGCGCCAAAGGGCGAAAGAAAAATTCTTAAGTTTTTCATAATTTAATTGATAATAAATAACTAACACAATTTGATATAATTATCAAAATCCCCAAAGAAACCTCCAGAGCCAGAACCCCTCCTGACTCCATAAATCGACCACTAAATAATGAGGAAAATATCATGGGTTTATTTGATAAAGTATCGCAGACTCGTCAAGAAACGGACGTAACGTTAGGGCCGGCAGAAGCATTTGCGGCGATCGCGCTAATTGCCGTAGCAGCCGACGGTTACATCAATGACAGCGAAAGTAAAGCGATTAGCATGACGCTATCTCGGATGCAACTGTTCCGCAGTTATCCGGATGACGTGATGAGAAAAATGCTCGATCGCCTGCTGATGATTCTGCAACGGCAAGGAGTTGAGGTACTGTTTAATGCTGCTTTGGCAACGCTTCCCGACGAACTTAAAGAAACTGTTTTTGCTGTCACAACTGATATCGCTTTAGCAGATGGCGAGGTTTCAGAAGAAGAAGAACAACTTTTGAACGATCTTTACAGTGCATTGGGGCTTTCCGAAGATATTGCCCTCAAGATTATAGACGTGATGTTGATTAAGAACAAAGGTTAAGAAAGAAAGGGGAGGAGTGAGGAGGGCGAATTTTACAATATAAAAAATTAGCGCCTACTTACTTAGCTGACAACTTCTCCAAAAGTGCGGTTTTACCGATATGATGGTTGGTAAAATTGCGATCGAATTTGCGATCGCCGTTACTACCTCAAATGCCTTTCACTTACACCCGCACTGTTCGCTTTCAAGATACCGATGCTGCTGGAGTCGTTTACTTTGCTAACGTTTTGGCGATGTGCCACGAAGCTTACGAGGCATCTCTAGCAGCATCGGGAATCAATCTCAAAGCATTTTTCAGCAATCCCCAGGTTGCCTTTCCCATAATTCATGCTAGTGTAGATTTTTATCGCCCAATGTTTGCGGGCGATCGGCTGATGATTCAATTGATGCCGAAACAAGTTACTGGCGATGAATTTGAAATTGCCTATCAAGTATTTTCGGGGGAAGTTGCAGGAAGAAGCGCTGCTAAAGCTCTTACTAAGCACGTCTGCATAGATGCAGTTAGCCGAGATCGAAAACAGCTATCAGAAGACTTGATGCAGTGGATGAGGAAATTTGAGATTGAGATTTCAAATTAGTTCTATCTTTAAATAATAGCAGGGTATGACAGTCAAATTTCTGTTTTGTTGATATTATTTCTGACTTTTTGATATTATGTCAAATCGCAATTATGCCATTGTGGGCACGGGAGCTTTAGGCGGATTCTACGGTGCTAGACTGCAACAAGCAGGTTTAGAAGTCAATTTTTTGCTACGCAGCGATTACGATCAGGTCAGAAAACACGGTTTGATTGTCGAGTCTCCCGAAGGCGACTTCACCCTCCCCCACGTCCGCGCCTACCACAACACGCATAAAATGCCTAAGTGCGACGTAGTAATTGTAGCGCTGAAAACAACTCAAAATCACTTTTTGCCCCAAATTTTGCCTCCTTTATTAAAGGATAACGGGACGGTTTTAGTATTGCAAAACGGATTGAATGTCGAACCGGAAGTAGCTAAAATTGTTGGTGCAGAACGAGTGGTTGGCGGGCTGTGTTTTCTCTGCTCTTATAAAGTTGGGCCCGGTCACATCTGCCACCTAGATTACGGCACTATCACCCTGGGAGAATATGCCCAGGACTACAAAGCAATTGGTATTACTGATAGATTGCACCAAATTGCTAAGGATTTTAAACGTGCTCATATTCCTATTAAAATGAGCGAAGATTTGCTATTGTCAAGGTGGAAAAAGCTGGTTTGGAATATTCCTTATAACGGGCTGTCTGTAGTGTTGGATGCCAGAACAGATGAACTGATGGCTAATCCCGATACTCTGATTTTAGTCAAGGAAATGATGCGGGAAGTGATAGCGGGCGCCAAAAGTTGCGATCGCATTATTCCCGATGACTTTATCCCACAGATGCTCGAATACACTCAGAAAATGAAGCCTTACCGCACGAGCATGAAAATCGATTATGATGAATCGCGGCCCCTGGAAGTTGAGGCGATTTTTGGTAATCCGATACGGGTGGCGCAGCAAGCAGGTATTAAGTTGCCCCAAATAGAGGTAGTTTACCGAATGTTGAAGTTTGTGGATGTTCAAAGACAAGAAGCAGAGAAGACGAGAAGGCTGTTAGGTTTGTCGTAATTAGTCAGTTGACTGTTGACTGTTGACTGTTGACTGTTGACTGTTGACTGTTGTCAGGAGGCGGAAATAAGCATGAGAAATTCTGCCTTCTGCATTGATTGCGATCGCCTAATAATTATTGATATTTGAGCGCAATTTCTTGCAATTTTTCTCGATTAACTTTGCCTTGAGAATTGCGCGGCAATTGTTCGACGATTACCCAATATTTCGGTCGCTTAAACTTGCTCAACTTATCTTCTAGTGCCGCTTGCAGATTTTTGACAGTAACTTCGGAATTAGCGGGAACGTAGATAGCCGTAACGACTTGACCCCAATCTTTGTCTGGCAAGCCAATTACAGCAATATCCGCAACTAAATTAGTCGATCGCACAACGGCTTCAACTTCCGCCGGGAATACATTTTCTCCGCCTGTGATAATTTTGTCGCTGCTGCGTCCGACGATATTTAAGTAGTTATTTTTATCAAAAAATCCCAAATCGTCTAATTGGAAATATTCGCTATCGCCAAAATTTTTAGGATAATAACCCAACGCCAAAGATTTAGCATTTACCACAATATTTCCGATTTGATTATCGCACAAAATATCGCCCTTGGCACTGCGAATAGTTATTTTAGCGTGCGGTAAAATTTTACCGGAACTGTTATTGCCAGCGAGAAAATCTTGGGGTTTTAGTGTAGCAATTTGCGAGGCAGTTTCGGTCATGCCATAACTGGGCGCTAATTTGATTTGATAGTTTCTAGCTGTTTCTAAAAGTTCCGGCCACGCGGGAGCACCGCCCAAAAGTACGGCCCGAAACCGTCCCAGCCAATTAGCTGTATCTGGATTTTGCAGCAGCCGTTGCAGTTGAGTTGGAACTAAAGAAATGAAAAATTCTTCTGGTTCTATGTCGCTTTTTTTACCACTTTCTAATTCTTTAAATGGCTGAATAGCGAGTTTTCCTCCGGTAGTAAAGGAACGCATGAATTGCATTAAACCGCTGACATGATATAAGGGCAAAACGCAAAATGAGTTGATTTGGTCAACTTGAAAATATTGTTGAAAACCTTGTACTGATGCTGTTAGCGTTTCCCAAGTATGGATGGCAAAACGAATTTTTCCCGACGAACCGCCGGTGGGAATCATGATCGTATCAAAACCGCTTTTACCGGACGAATGGAATTCGCGGCTATACAAACGAAGTCCGCCTTCGCGGACTGGGATATGGGGATTTTTGGGAAGCGGATATTGTCCTAAAAATAGGTCTGGTTGGACTAAATCAAAGACTTGTTCCCATTCTGGTTTTACCCAGTTGGGATTGCAGAGAAAAATGGGGCCTTTGGCGGCGCGGGCGGCGGTGAAACTGGCAAGAAATTGCACGGGTTCTGGTTCGGCGAGGCAAATTTTTGGGGGTGTTTTTTGTGCGGGATTTTGGGTGATTTCAAGAAATACCCGATCGACAATTCGGGCAAATTCGCGACTGTCACAACCGATAAGCCAGTTATCGGGCAAGCCAGACTTGATATCCAGAATATTTACTGTGAGATTTGTTGCCATAGATGCTTTCACCAAATTTTTGGATTCAAAACAATTACCTAACCCGCTTGATTTAGTCGTGGGAGTAATCTAAAATCTAAAATCTAAAATCTAAAATCGAATGATTGTCATCGAACCAGCAATCGGTGCCGAAGCCGAGTGCTCTCTTATTTAAAGACAATTGTGTTGCTAAGTTTAATGCTGCTTGTTTGCCGATTTCTGTTTCAAATACTGATGAGAAAACAGCGTCTATATTGTGAGTTTGACAAAATTTTCGCAGTTGGGATGGAGAACCGCATATCGCAGGTTTAATGACGAAAATACCCCGCCAGCCTTGGCTGTAGCACTCTTGGATGCGATCGAGGTTGGCTGCAGATTCATCAAGGGCGATCCGAGTTGCATAAATAGCATTTAATTCTACCATTTCCTGAAACTGTGTTACGGGCAACGGCTGTTCCAAAAATTCAATGTCTGCAGAAAAATCGGGAGTTGCTTTTACCTCGTCGCAAGCTTGCAGCCATGTTTTAGCCTCCGAGTAACTGAGTCCCCCGTTGGCATCTAACCGCAAAAATGCCGCTTCTCGATCGCACAAATTGTGCATTGCTTGGATTAGCTGCTGAAAAATCTTTAATTCTTCCTTAATTGCAGCAACACCAATTTTCCATTTAAACGTGCGATATCCGTCTAACCAAAGCACTTGCAAAGCCTGCAAAGCTGTTTCACCTGCTGGCAATAAACCGCTGAACCGATTTTGCATTTTCTCCCCCTTTTGGGAAAGGTAAGTTAAATTTTCGCTTGTCTCCCCCCCTTGGCAAGGGGGGGCTGGGGGGGGTGAATTTTGCTCGTTTGATAGTGCTGACTCAAATCCAAATTGACAAGCAGGCAATTCAGCAGAAATAGAGAAAATCGTCTCTTCTGAAATATTAGTCGCCAGCGATTTACAAAAATCTAAAGCTTGCTCCAAACTTTCGGAACCAAACCAACTCAAAGGGGCAATCTCTCCCCAACCAATTTGATTATTTTCGCCCACAAGTCGCAGGATAATTCCCGATCGAATATCCCAAATGCCGTGACTTGTTTGCAGTGGACGCTTAAATTTTCGCTGATAAGTGCGAAACTCGAATTGATAAAGCATTAGTTTTTTAGTTAATCATAAAATTCTCTCACAACTGATCCAAAATTATCAATATTTTCAAAATGAATATTGTGGCCAGCTTTGGGTACAATTTCCAGAAGGGCGGCCGGACACAATTTGGCAATTTCGGTATTTATAGTTGTAAATTTATCATCATATTCTCCCGCTAGCAAGAGGAGAGGGATTTGATTTTGTGCCAGTTTTCCCCAGAGAGAGGGCTGGTTGCCGGTTCCCATATTGCGGAGTGATTTGGCTAACTCTAAGGGATTGTTTGCTAAGCGGGTTTCTATGAGTTTGTCGAAGTGGGGAGAGTTTTTTAAAGATTTGAATAAAGGGCGATCGTACCAGTTGAATAAAAAATCTTTAATGTTGCTCTTTTCCAGCTTTTGTGCTAGCTGTAAATCGGCTTCCAGGCGGTGCGATCGCTCTTTTTCTGTTTTCAATCCTGGCGAAGCTGACTCTAACACTACTTTCTCGAATCTTTCGGGAAAATGTAATGTCATGTAAAGTGCCAATCGCCCGCCCATTGAATAGCCCAACAACAAACATTTGTCTACTTGTAAATTATCTAATAACTCGATTAATGCTTGGGCAGTATTTGACATAGTGTAGCAACTTTCGTCGCCGTTGACTTGGGTTTTTCCGTGACCGGGAAGGTCAACTGCTAAGCAGCAATAACTGTTATAAAGTAAGGGAATGACGCTGCTAAAGTCTTGACTGCTGCCCGTGAATCCATGCAAAAATAAAAGTGTCGGCTGATTCTTGTTGCCAGTTAAGGAATAGTGAAAGTTATAATTATTAAATTTGTCCATATACAATTATACGATTCAATGTGAGGTACGGATTGCTGAATTAAAGAAGATTTTGAGAAGTCGCCCAACTCTGCCAACTCCACGAACTCCCTCAACTTAGCAAACCATACCTCAATTTTACCGGAATTCTCGATCGCCCGATCTACAAAGCAAACCCCAACGCCAGCAGCAATCCGCTCGAAAAATGCAGCGTAACTGCGATAAACTTAGAGTTGCTGACCTTTGCCGGTTGGTCGTGATAGTCTGTGACATGGTGGCAAAGGTCGATCGCAAATGGCAAACTCCCAAAAATCAACAGTGTCCAAATTGGGAACATTCCCAAAGCCACAAATACCACAGTGAAAACATAAATGCTGCCGCACAACCACTGCAACAACTGGGCACCTTTTTTCGTACCGAGTCGAACAATTGGGGATTTTTTACCCGCTGCCAAATCGTCCTCAACTTGGTGAAAATGGGAACAAAATAAAATGATACTCGTTGTAATTCCCACGATGGCCGAAGCCGCTAAATTAGTTGCAGACCAAGTTTGAGTTTGACTGTAATAAGCAGCGGCCAAGGCTAGCGGCCCGAAGGTGAAAAAGCAAATAATTTCTCCCAAACCCTGATAGCCAAGACGAAACGGAGGCCCTTGATAAGTGTAGCCGAGAGCACAGCACAAAACTACCAGCAAAATTACTGTTGGGTCTTTTTGCCACCAGCTTATGGCGCAAATTCCCGACACTCCAACTGCTAAAAACAGATTGGCTAGCCCGAAAATTAAAGTTTTATTTCCGGTTAAGTTAACTAGAGAATGCGCTTTGTTTTTATCGATGCCTGTTTCTGAGTCAAATACATCATTGCTGAGATTCAGCCATGCTATAATCAAAATGGCTGACATTAAAAATGTCGAAAAAATTGACGAATTAATCGTTTGAGTTTCGGCAAAAGCAATTGCAGTTCCTACTGAAATAGGAATCACCGCAACGCTGTACATGGGCGGCTTGATTGCCGCCAGCCACAATTTACTATTTGAACGTTCAATTAACTTTGTTGTCATTACACAAACTTGATTCAATTGATAGCAGCGTAGTAATTTTACAATTTTATTGGTGAAGAAACTCTACTCTGTATCGGGTTGAGTGCGCGGGGGGCATCCCTTGAGAGGCTTTGCGGGCGATCGCACGCCCGGTAATGCCCGTCTGCAAACCTCTGCGGGGTCGATCGCATGAGAGCCGAGATTGAGTCGCTCAATCTTAAAGTTTTATGTCTAAATGTTTCGATCGATCGCGCGTTGGGGAAGCCCTGGAAGAGGATCATCTGTTTTCTGCCCCAAGCGAGCCCAAACTTTCCGGGAAACTCGAAAGGTCATGTTTTGCGATCGCCCTCCCGTGCTTAGATCGAAATAGGGGTTCTAGCGGGACAAAACCGCACTCTTTCTGACAAATCTGCTATTCTCGCTTTCATGACAGTAATACCGCACCGCGCTAATCTTTTACAAGACCGCAATCAACTGCATCAGTTTCTGTTAGATTGCCAGCAGTCTTTAACGGAAAAAGATCAAACAAAGATAGTTAGTATTTCTCAGGAGATTGCCCCCGTCGATCCGCTAGTTGTACTTCAAGAGATTTCCGAACCTTGCCAGCGACACTTTTACTTTGAAAAAAGAGACCCTATTGCCGGCAACAGTTTTGCGATCGCCGCCCTAGATTCGGCCATCCATCTAACAGTAGCCGGAAGCGATCGATTTGCCCTCGCTCAAAATTTTATTCAATCTTGTCTTGCCCGAACAATTGCCATCGGTACAGAACGCTTGCCCTTCAGCGGGCCGCACTTTTTTTGTAGCTTTGCTTTTTTTGATGAGAATGTCGCCACCAATTCTTACTTCCCCCCTGGCACCGTCTTTTTACCAAAATGGCAGATTACTCGCCTGAAAGATAGCTGCACAATTGTTGCAAATGCTATCATAAATCGCGACATAAATATTAAGATTGTTACCGATAATATTTGGCAAAATTTTGATAAAATTGCGTCTCGGCCTTACCCAAAAATAACTTCTATTAGAAACAGTTCGATACTTTTAAAACAAATTCCTGTGAATGATGCCACTCAATTCAAAACATCTGTCAAGTCCGCTTTAGAATTTATCCAGTCTCAATATTTCAGTAAAATTGTTTTATCCCAAGCAATAAATGTCATTTCCAAAACCCCTTTTAGTTTAATAGACTCCTTAAATAACTTGCGCCTTACTTATCCCGGTTGCTACGTATTTTCCACCAGTAACGGCCAAGGTCAAAATTTTATCGGTGCCAGTCCAGAACGCTTAATCAGCATTCACAAAAATGAATTAGTAACAGATGCCTTAGCTGGTTCGGCACCGAGGGGGAAAAATGAAGCGGAAGATGCGAATTTAGGCAAAGGTTTACTCAACAGCGAAAAGGATATTCGAGAACATCGAGTTGTAATTGATTTTATAGTCGATCGCCTGTCGAGTCTCGGCATCAATCCCGAATTTTCCCCGGTTCCCAGGCTGCTGCAACTGTCAAACATTCAGCATTTGTGGACACCCATAAGGGCTAGAATTCCCCGTGATATTCATTTATTAAAGATTTTATCCCAACTGCATCCAACGCCAGCGGTGGCGGGCGTACCGAGAGATATTGCCCTACAGCAAATTCGCGGCTGCGAAAGCTGCGATCGCTCTTTGTACGCAGCACCCCTCGGCTGGATCGATCGCACCGGCAACGGCGAATTTGCCGTCGGCATTCGATCGGCTTTAATCGATGGCGATCGGGCTATACTTTATGCTGGTGCTGGTATTGTGGCGGGTTCCGAACCCGAAAAAGAACTAGCAGAAATTCAGCTCAAATTGCAGGCACTTTTAAATGCGTTAGTTTAATTCAGCTCATTTGCAGAATGTAGAGTTGTCTGGCTAATTGATTGAGTCTGTGTTAATGTTTAATTTTCACCTCCTCAAAATGTTCTACTATGGGAAAAGGATCGTAAAAATGGTGAAGCATTCTTTTCCACTCTTGATATTGAGCGGAATTCCTAAATCTAATGGTATGAGCTTCTAAATTTTCCCATCTCACCAATAATAGATATTTTCCTTGAACTTCTGTGCAGCGATGAAGTTCGTGAGATAAATATCCATCTATAGACGCTATCAGACTGGAGGCTTCTCTAAAAGCTATCTCAAAATCCCTCTCACACCCAGATTTGACATTAAGCACAACCGCCTCAAGAATCATAAAAATGTATCCTGACAATTATTTGAGTATAATATCCTAGCACAATACAGAGTTGAGCTACTCAGGTTTAGCAATGCCAATAGATTTTCGCAACACAAATACCGTCTGGGCTTCCGTATTAGCAGAAACTTTGCAGCGGTTGGGATTAACTACCGCCGTGATTTGTCCCGGTTCGCGATCGGCACCGCTAACAATAGCCTTTGCTCAAAACAAAAAAATAGAAACTATTCCCATACTCGACGAACGTTCAGCCAGCTTTTTCGCATTAGGAATTGCCAAAAAATCCTATTTGCCAACCGCACTAATTTGCACATCGGGAACCGCCGCAGCCAACTTTTATCCGGCGATAATTGAAGCCAGAGAAAGTCGAATTCCGCTGCTAATATTCACTGCCGATCGACCTCCCGAACTGCGGGACTGTCACGCCGGACAAGCGATCGACCAAGTGAAAATATACGGCAATTATCCCAACTGGCAAGCCGAATTAGCGATACCTTCTGCGTCCAGAGGAATGCTAGACTATCTGCGGCAGGCGATCGTGTATGCTTGGGAGCGATCGCAATTTCCAACACCAGGCCCCGTCCACCTCAATATCCCGTTTCGCGACCCGCTTGTACCCATTCCAGACATAGCCGTAGAAGCTTTAGAAACAGAATTTAATCCCGAAGATTTCTTTGCAGGATTAGAACCCATTTTCGCAGGAGAAAGCTCTACCCCCCCCAGCCCCCCCTTGTTAAGGGGGGGAGAAGAAAGTACAATGCAACAGTGGCAAAAGTGCAGCAAAGGGATTATTATTGCAGGCGTTGCACAGCCTCAATTTGCCGAAAAATACTGTAGTGCGAGCGCCCAAATTTCCCAATTATTAAACTGGCCAGTTTTAGCAGAAGGACTATCCCCAGTCAGAAACTACGCCCAACTCAATCCTTATCTAATTTCCACCTACGATTTAATCCTGCGGAACCGCGAACTAGCAGATAAATTAACCCCAGAAATCGCCCTTCAAATCGGAGACTTACCCACAAGCAAAGAACTGCGAAACTGGCTAGACAAAACCCAACCAAAACGCTACATAATCGACCCCAGCCACCACAACTTCGATCCGCTACACGGCAAAACAATTCACCTGCGAACCTCTATAGAGCATCTAGCCACTGCTATTTCCCCTCAAGTCCCCCCCCTTAGCAAGGGGGGGTTAGGGGGGGTTCTAACCACTGCTACCACTAATATCCCCCCTCAAGTCCCCCCCCTAAACAAGGGCGAGTCAACTCAAATCCCCCCCCTTAGCAAGGGGGGGTTAGGGGGGGTTCTAACCTCTCCATCAAACGAATACCTCCAACTTTGGCGCAACACCGAAACCCAAGTCAGACAAACAATAGACCAAAAAATATCAACAATTAACAACATAATCGAACCCAAAGTTTCCTGGCTGCTTTCCCAAATTTTGCCACCTGGAACACCGATATTTATTGCCAACAGTATGCCCGTCAGAGATGTAGAGTTTTTCTGGAAGCCAAACAACTTAGAAATAAAACCTTTTGTCAATCGCGGCGCTAACGGTATAGACGGCACATTATCAACAGCTTTAGCTGTTGCTCACCGCAATCAAAGCAGCATCATGCTAACAGGCGATTTAACACTTTTGCACGATACGAACGGTTTTTTAATTAAAAATAAATTTGTCGGTCATCTGACAATCATATTAATTAATAACAACGGTGGCGGAATTTTTGAAATGTTGCCCGTTGCCAAATTTGACCCGCCCTTTGAAGAGTTTTTTGCCACGCCGCAGCAGATAAATTTTGCTCAGTTGTGTGCAACTTACGGCGTGGAACACGAGATAATAGACGATTGGGAACAGTTCAAACAAAAATTAAGTTTTTTGCCAAATAGCGGGATTCGCGTCTTAGAATTGCAAACAGACAGGCGCGCCGATGCTAAATGGCGGCAAGATAATCTAAGTAAATTTGCCAAAGATTTGTAAATTTGTAGGTTGAGCCGGTGGAAGGAAACCCAACCTACACTAATTTAAACTGCTGGTTGAGCTAGCAGCGGATCTAACTGTCCATCTGAATCGAGTTTGTGAATGTCATCGCAGCCGCCTACGTGTTGCTTATTAATGAAAATTTGGGGCACGCTGCGGCGTCCGTTAGCGCGCTCGGCCATTGCTTTTCTAGCGGCTTCGTCGCCATCAATTTTGTATTCCGTGAAATTTACGCCTTTCCACCACAGCAAAGTTTTGGCGCGGATGCAGTAGGGACAGGTTTGCCAAGTATAGATTTCCACATTGGCTTTGATGCGATCGGGCTTGCGGCCCAAGATGGGATTGAGAAAATCAAGCATTTTCGGTACTGGGGTAAAAATTAAACTGGTTGGGGGATTAACGATCATCTTAGCGAAATGCCGTCAGCCCCACGTCCTACCCAAAAATCGGCGCGGGATGGAATTTCCCGCCGCCACCTGTGGCACTGTGACCCAAGTCACAACTTTACTCTACTCGGATCACTTGCTTTCACCCTAGAGAATCACCTTCGCGCCCTTATTAATATCACCGATATTTTAAGGAAACCAGAAGATGATAGATATATCGAATTCAACCGCACTGCCATGCACCCCGTACAACTCCTCCCCGGCGCTATCTCTGAAATCCTCGCTTCTGTAACCGATACAGGCGTTTTGACTCTGGCGGATCGCTACGGTTTGATGGCCGCCACCTTCGACGACTCTCTGAATGACGAAGACAGAGGCTGTATCAACCGCTTGCTGCGGGCGGTGCTCAGAGGCCGAGTGAAAGTGGTCAACGAACTTTCAGCAGCATTCTAATCGGGATTTGAAGTTTTGTTCTGAAGGCAGGGTGAGTCAGCGGTAGATGAAAATAGTGGAAACTCAGGCAGGAGTGGAAACAGCGGTAATTTGAATTCGATTTAAAAGTTTTTTCCTCTAACTCAACAACGGTTTTTTTGTCAAAGCAGCCTTTACCGGCTGCTTTTTTTTTGATTTAATCGCGGATTTCCAGGTTGTACTGGCGGCAGAGGGCGATCAGTTTTTGTTGGAAGCGATCGCGCACATTGAAACTTGTGTTTTAACCACGTCTAAAGCTTCTATTTTGGGCGGGAAACAACCTAAAACCCTATCAGGGATTGAAACCCAGCAGTCAGCACCCTAACTAAGAACTTCCGCCGTGCCGGAAACAACCTAAAACCCTATCAGGGATTGAAACCTTGCCTCTTTCATTGACAAAAAATACGGACGGAAAGCCGCAATCAACCTAAAACCCTATCAGGGATTGAAACTTTCGGAAGTATTCACCAGAGGAGGAGACAGGAGGAAAGAGGGTATTCTTCTCCTGACTCCTGACTCCTGACTCCTTCTTCGCCGGAAAAAAGTTTACTTCCAACACTTGTCGCAGCACAGGTAGTGGTCATAGATAATCTCACCTTTGATAAAAGTGGTCGGATTCAGGAATTGATTCAAACAGCAGGGTGTAGACTATTATATTTACCGCCATACTCTCCAGAGTTTAACAAAATTGAACAAAGAAGAGTCTTGGCTAAAAAGTCAAATTCGCAAACAGCTTGATGAGTTTGATTGCTTACGTTTTGGCCACCCTTGGATGTCTTGTGCCTTGCATCCTAACACGGGCAGTTGCTATATGTGATTTCCCAGATTATTCAGTTGATAAAACCTCAAAATTATGACCAATCAAACAACTTCTCCACTCCTACTCAGCCCCTTAAAAATCGGAGATTTATCCTTAAAAAATCGGGTAGTCATGGCACCCCTAACGAGAGCCAGAGCCGGTGAAGCGCGGATGCCCAACGCCTTGATGACAGAGTATTACACTCAGCGAGCCTCCGCTGGTTTAATCATTACAGAAGCCACAGTGGTTTCTACTCAAGCTAATGGTTGGCTCAATACGCCCGGTATTTATTCAGACGAGCAAGGCGAAGCTTGGAAACAAATTGTGACTGCGGTTCATGCCCGCGAAACACCGATTTTCATGCAGCTTTGGCACACCGGACGAGCTTCCCACAGCAGTTTTCATGAAAACAATCAATTGCCAGTTGCAGCCTCTGCCATCAAAATAAACGGAGAAGGCATTCATACCCCTCTAGGCAAACAACCCTACGAAACCCCCCGCGCTCTAGAAACCCATGAAATCTCCCTGGTTGTAGAAGATTATCGCAAGGCAGCCGAACGGGCAAAAATGGCGGGTTTTGACGGTGTAGAAATTCACGCGGCAAACGGCTATCTCATTGACACGTTCCTGCAAACCAAAACCAATCACCGCACAGATTCCTATGGCGGCACAGTTGAAAACCGTTACCGTTTTCTTAAGGAAATTGTCGAGGCGATTATCACAGTATTTCCGGCAAACAGAGTGGGAGTTAGGCTTTCTCCCAACGGTATTTACAATGATATGGGTTCTCCAGAATATCGGGAAGATTTTCTGTATTTCGCAGGGCAGTTAAATGCCTATGATTTAGCTTACCTTCACTTGGTGGACGGTTTGGCTTTTGGCTTTCATGAATTGGGAACGCCCATGATGATAGCAGAGTTTGGCGATGTGTTTGCAGGGCCGCTCGTCGGCAACTGCGGATATACTCAAGAACAGGCTGAAACGGCCCTGAGCAGCAAAGTTGCGGATTTAATTGCTTTCGGTCGGGATTTTATCAGCAATCCCGATTTGGTAGAGCGTTTTACTAATGGTTGGCCGCTCAATCCGCCTGCTGAAGTCGGCGTCTGGTATTCTTTTGGGCCTGAAGGTTATATCGATTTCCCTACCTATCAGGAACCCGCAGCTATTTCTTAGTTGAGTTGGTTGGGGCGGGTTTATCAATAAATACCGAGTATGTGCATCATAGATAATGGTGAACCCGCCCCTAAAAGATTTACGGTTAATTTCTCAAAATACGAGTCGGAGTTGGAGCCATATTTAATTTTCATCGCCCGTTGAGAGCGAGCATCTCCTATTTGTAAAAACACTTCTTCTGCCTCCGGCCTCCTGGCTTCTGCCTCCTGCCTCCTGCCTCCTGTCTCCGGCCTCCAATTTCGGGCTTGGCTGCAAAAGTGAGAGGCTCCCAGTTGAGATCGAGAACGTTTCCCCATATCCTAATAACCATAGGGTACTTCCAAACATCCAAGCTGCTAGCTCAGCGTTTGAGTGCCTGAAAAAAATCAATAGCGGAAGCGCTTTTAACAAGATGGCACAAAATCACAAATCAACGGTTATCATCACCGGCGCTTCCTCCGGCGTCGGTTTGTACGGCGCGAAAGCTCTCGCAGACAAGGGATGGCACGTAGTCATGGCCTGTCGGGACGTGCGGAAAGCCGGAGACGCAGCCCAAGAGTTGGGCATACCTCAAGGCAGTTTCTCCATCATGGAGATTGACTTGGGCGATTTGGAGAGCGTGCGTCGGTTTGCTCGGGCATTTAAGGCCAGCGGCAGGCCTCTGGACGCTTTGGTGTGCAACGCCGCCATTTATATGCCTTTGATTAAAGAACCGCTGCGGAGCCCGGAGGGTTACGAGTTGACGATGACTACCAATCACCTGGGTCATTTCCTGCTGTGCAACCTGATGATGGAAAATATGAAGCCTTCCTATTATTCCGATGCGAGAATCGTGATTTTGGGAACCGTGACTCACAATCCAGACGAGTTGGGCGGGAAGATTCCGCCGCGCCCGGATTTGGGCAATTTTGAGGGTTTTGAAGCGGGTTTCAAAGACCCGATTTCGATGGCTGACGGCAAGAAGTTTGAACCGGTCAAGGCTTACAAAGATAGCAAAGTTTGCAACGTGCTGACGATGCGGGAATTGCACCGCCGCTTTCACGAATCCACGGGGATTACTTTCACTTCGCTGTATCCGGGATGCGTTGCGGATACGCCGCTGTTCCGCAACCACTATCCTTTGTTTCAGAAGCTGTTCCCGCTGTTTCAGAAGAATATCACCGGGGGTTACGTGTCGCAGGAGTTGGCGGGGGAAAGGCTGGCGATGGTGGTTGCCGATCCCGAATACAAGCAATCTGGGGCTTATTGGAGTTGGGGGAACCGCCAGAAAAAAGATGGTAAGTCTTTTGTGCAGAAGGTTTCTCCCCAGGCCCGCGATGATGAAAAAGGCGAGCGGATGTGGGAGTTGAGCGCTAAGTTGGTGGGATTGACTGACGGCGCTCAAATGGGTGCTGCAGCTAGTGCGGGCCGGTCTGCATAATTCACAGTTACAAATCCCCTTTATCAGGCTTGGCGGTTGAAACGGCGTCTACGCACAGGAGGTGGGTAGACGCGGACTCAATAATAAAGGGGGTCTTAAAGTCGGATTTGGTATGATATCAATTCCGGTTGCACTCCTCCGGAATTGTTGACTGTTGACTGTTGCCTGTTGACGGGCGGGTCGAAAAACTGAATGGTTGAGTGTTAACTGTTGTTGACTGTTGACTGTTGACGGGCAGGTCGAAAAACTGAATGGTTGAGTGTTAACTGTTGAGTCGATTTTATTATTTCGATGCAACCGGAAACGATATGATGCACCAAAATCAAAGAAACCGGGTTTTTTAGTGGCTCTGCAGGTTGTAACTCACATCTTGCACTATTCTTAAGAACAGGCAAGATGCCTGTTCCACAAGAAAATTTCTCTCTTGTGGAACAGGCATCTTGCCTGTTCATAAAAAGATTATTGAGAATGGTGCAAGAACTCAGTTGTAACCCGTCTTTTCGGAAACAACCCGGTTTCTGGTTTACCCTGGCGTCTAGGACTGTTCTGGTCGCTGCCTTAGCATGAAAGCGTAGGTTTTGCAACCAAAAATATAGGCTTTTTTTTACTGTTTACGATCGACTTACACGATATTTTTTCGGATAAAAATCCGGTTGGTGCGTAAGTGTTGGGAAATGAACAGCCGTCGATCGACCTTTTGGTTTGTAGCGTCGCCCAAACTGCTGGCTGCGACGGCTGTTTCCTTTTTTGCTGTTAAGATTGATTTTTACTTGAGGGTGCTAAGTTCCTGAAAATATTTTCCCCCACTTAAGCGAGATAATAATTATATTCTATGGCTTGTCGATCGCAAAAACTATTTTTATTCGCTGGTATTTTTGGGTTAGTTTTGTTGGGAAAACCAGCGAAAACATCCGCTAGCACAGTTGAAGTTTTGACCTCAAATGTTGAGGATTTGGCAGCAGTCAGCAGCGGAGGCGATCAAGCTTTAGCCCCCAACGATACCACTTTTGACAAACGCGAAGACTTGCCGATAAAAGACGAGGAAACGCAGTTACCCACAGAGTCAGAACAATCGGTGGCGGCGGAAACTCCCGACTTACCGCCGTCTGCGGCAAATTCAGTCGATGTGACATCTTACACCATTCTCAAGAACAGGCAAGATGCCTGTTCCACAAGGAGTGAGTTTTCTTGTGGGGTGGGCATCCTGCCCGCCCGTAAAAGGCTTATTGACAATGGTGCAACATCTCAGGCCGATCGCACTTTCAGCACAAAAACTCAAGAAACCCAGCTTTTTAACTCAGATCAAAAGCTAGAAGAAAATATTGACCGACAAAAAATTGATTTGGGTATCGATCGCGACTTGCAACTGAGTCAACTGCCCAACCCAATTTTGCCGCGAGAACCCGAATTACCAGCTCCTGAGCCGCCGCAACCGCCTGCGCCGTCTCCCCTCCAACCCACCCAGCCAACACCCGCTGAAAGCGAAATTACACCGGGGATTCCGGGTACAATTAAGGTCGCTGGCTTTGAATTTGAGGGCAACACGGCTTTTAGCGATCGCGAACTCGCAGAAGTTACGCAACAGTTTGCGGGGCGCGAAATCACCTTTGCTGAACTGATCGCAGCCGAAGCAGCCGTCACTCAAAAATATGTAGCGGCAGGATACATCAATTCCGGCGCTGTAATTCTCGCCAACCAAACCTTTCCGAGAGACGGAGGTGTGGTGAAAATTCGGATTGTAGAAGGCGGATTAGATGAAATTGTGATTACTGGAAACAGGCGCTTAAATTCAAATTACGTGCGATCGCGCCTTGAGCGCGCTACCAGACGCCCCCTCAACCGATCTCGGTTGCTGGAAGCCTTGCAATTGCTGCAACTCGACCCCTTAATTGCCAATATTTCCGCCGAATTGCAAGCCGGAAGCCGCCCGGAAAACAGCCGCTTAGAAGTGCGGGTAAAAGAAGCAAACAGCTTTAGCGGTGAAGTGTTCGCAGACAACAACCGATCGCCCAGCGTCGGCAGTTTTCGGCGCGGTGTTCGCATCAATCAAGCAAATTTGCTCGGTTTGGGCGACGGATTAGAGGTATCTTATGCTAACACCGACGGTAGCAACGAATTCAACGGCAGCTACACAGTCCCCGTCAACGCGCGCAACGGCACGATTGGGTTAGCTGCGAGTGCTGCTAGCACCAATATCATCGAGGAACCGTTTGATGCTGCTGAAATTGAGGGGAAATCGCGGACTTACGAGTTAACTTACCGCCAGCCGATTGTCGAAAAGCCCGATCGCACTTTGGCTTTGGGACTGAGTTTTTCCCGGCAAGAAAGCGATACATTCCTGTTGGGGGAAAGATTTGCGCTTTCGGCGGGAGCAAACGAGCGCGGCGAAACCCGGGTTTCGGCTGTGCGCTTTTTTCAAGAATACGTGCAGCGGAGTTCCAACCAAGTGTTCGCGGCGCGATCGCAGTTTTCCCTCGGCACTAATCTGTTCGGCGCTACTGCGAACGATAGCGGGCGTGACAGCCGCTT
Organism: Microcoleus sp. MON1_C1; assembly: GCF_036701945.1. Lineage (NCBI taxonomy): Bacteria > Bacillati > Cyanobacteriota > Cyanophyceae > Oscillatoriales > Microcoleaceae > Microcoleus > Microcoleus sp. MON1_C1. Next base: position 57,151 of record NZ_JAUBRO010000035.1, read on the forward strand.
TTTGGCGTGGCGCGGACAAGCGCAGTACGTGCGGCTGCTAGCGCCAGAAACCTTGCTGATTGTGCGTTCCGATATTCAATTAGCCGATCGCCCTCTGCTTTCCCTCGAACAAATTGGGATCGGCGGGGTTCAAAGCGTGCGCGGATACCGCCAAGATTTGCTGTTAACTGATAGCGGTGCGATCGCGTCTGCAGAAGTGCGAATCCCGGTTTGGCGTGTCCCGGAAGTCGAAGGATTGTTGCAAGTCGCTCCGTTTATCGATTTTGGGCTAGGGTGGAACCAGTCGGAGGAAAAGGCGAATCCTGAGTCGGATAAACTGCTGGGTGCGGGTTTGGGGCTGGTTTGGCAGATGGGCGATCGGTTGAATGTGCGTTTAGACTACGGTATTCCTTTGATCAATGCTCGATCGGGCGATCGAACTTTGCAGGAAAAAGGCTTATACTTTCGGATTAATTACTTTGCTTTCTAAATTTTAGGTTGGGTTGAGTGCGATCGAACTCCAACACTTCTCTTCGCCCAACACTACTTTAAGTCCTCTCAATCAGTTGATGAACCGCACTAACCACCAATTCAGGCCGATCTAGCGGTACAAGATGCCCACTATTTTCTGCAATGATATGTTGGCTATTTGAGGATAGTTGGGTCAAGTCTAGCTGAAGTAATGCCCATTGCTGGAATCTTTCATCACTCATCTCTGGATTTTTAGAGCCTTGACTTAATACAATCAAAGGCAGGTTCCCCAGTAGTGTACTCGCTTGCAGTTGCTTAAAGCTGCTTTTCATGTTGGCAAGCTCACTTGATATAGTTGCCCAATAACAGGGGCGGTAACAGGAAGATTTGTAGGTATCAAATAGAGCTTGCACTGCCAACGGATATTTTTGAATTTCTTGTTTGATATTCTTAAACATTGGCAACAGATTCATATCTCCGATTAATCGTAACACTCCAACCCGACTGGCAATTGCCAGAAGCTGATAAAGCAAAATTGCCATTTTCATACGCTTCCATATTGCGGGTGTTATTTGATCTTCATGGACAGAATCAACCAGCACCAGTCCGACCACTTCTTCTGGATATTGACTGGCATACAGTCGCATATTGCCTCCACCCAACGAGTGTCCAACTAAAATGTAGGGAGGTTCGATCTCAGCTTTGGCCAACAGGGCGTGTAATTCATCAACACTCTGCTGACTTGTGCGAGGTATCCTGGGATTGGGATCGCTCCAACCCAACCCTGCTCGATCGTAGGTACAGACACGAGTAAACTTAGCAATTTCAGATGGAACCAAGCCCCACGTAATTGAGGAAGCACCACCGCCAGCATCCATGATGACTGTTGGTGTCCCTTGTCCCACACAGTTGAGATGTAGACGAAATCCCCCCATATCAAACAGTTCACCCTGCGGAGGATACTTACGTCGATCAATTACTTGACTGACTGCTTGATAGAGAATCCCAGCAAATAAGCTGATTGCACTAATACCTAGAGCAAGCACGATCAATTTTTCTGTGGTTGTCATAGCAAAATTTATAGAACTGATACCATCGATACTGCAAAATCTGATAGCGGGTACTGAGCCATGCGCGTCGAAAGGGTGCTAAAATCTATTCCTGCTTGACGTTGAAGAATACTCAGATGAGCTGTATCCAGTAGATATTTCATAGCTCATCTTGAGCTTCGAGGAGAGACTCATCCCCTTGGCGAATCGCTCGTCCATAGGCAAGTAGCTCCTCAAAGGCAGGTTCATCTTTGAAAGACCCTATAATTTGTTGCAACCAATTCGTCGGTTGAGAAGCCACAATTTGCTTCTGCAACTCAGTGAGCGCTGCTTCCACTACTGCAAGCCGTTCCTCTAAAGTGTTAATTGCCATTTGAGTATTCCCTAATTAATCCTTCCTATCCTAAAGTAATTTCATGCGGATAAGGTCGCAGTCATAAACCGACGCTCACGGTCAGCAGCATAAGCTATGCAGGCTTTTAAATCTTCTCGCGTCAGATCGGGAAAATCATCGATAATTTCTGCTTCGGTCATCTCGGAAGCTAGGTACTCAAGCACTTCATAAACCGTAATTCGCAAGCCGCGTACACAAGGCTTACCACCGCGTTTATTTGGTTCGATCGTGATGTGGTTTCGGTAGTTCATAGTTGGAATTATCGTCATTGTGTTCTCGACCTTTGCGAAATCTTAGCCTATGGCTGTGGCTCTGGCAAGGTTGTCAATCTTGTTTTTAATACGCTCGCCCAAAAGTTTTTTGAAATAGCGTAATCCAATTTTCATAGCTTATACATATAACGAAGTTCAAGTGCGTTACAAAAGCTATTCAGGCGATTCAGCAAAGCATTGTAATAGAGGTAGGCATCATCCCGTTCATCTTCAAGAAGAGCATACAGGGTCAGTTCTGGCTCTGCTGCTAGACCATCTTTAGGAACATCTAAGCCGGCTTCGGCTAGGCGCGTTGCTGCGATCGCGACTAACAATGACCCAACTGTATTCCTCTTACCATGATGAAGCTCGTCCAATCCAGGTAGAATTAGCTCCGCTCCCGGCAACTCATTCAAGCTCATGACTGTTCCTCCTCTGAGTTACCTTTAAAACGTTCGATGAAGTTCTCAACTTTGCTTCTAAGCAACTCAGGATTAAGAGAAGGGAATCGTATTAATTCGGGTGCAATGGCTTCAAAGCTATCACGTAGTTCTTCTAAGAAAAATAATTCATTTTCATACATGGCTTGAACATCTTTAATGTCACGGTCAAATCCCCTGGATAGTTTGGAGAGCGCTTGGGCTGTGAAGTCATAGTGATAAAACGAGATTTGACCGTGTTTGCCAATGAAGATGCTCCTGTCACGCCAGCCCGGCAGTGGAGGTAAGAAATCTTGTGGGGAAGCTAGTTCGATATTGATGTTCAATTCTTGTTTGATTTTGGCTATCGCTTGAAAGATGCCTGGGGGTTCAGGATCTAGACGAATATCGATATCAACTGTGGAACTCCGCCATCCAATCAGTAGGGCACTAGCACCACCCGTAAAATAAATGCAGCCTGAACCCTGAGCTTCTCTACCCAAGACTTCCATCAATCGTTCTATCTTCTGAGAGTCAACGTTCGGACGCATATTCTACACACATATTTAAACAGAAACAGATTTCCTCAGCCGTCGCACTGAAAAAAGCTATCTTTATTATATTTGGGAAAAGTCATTAGATTTGGGAAAAGTCCACTTTAGGGGTAAAGAGAGTCGCTCGAACACTGGGGCGCTCGCACTGATATAATCCAAATATATAATTCTGATGGAACCGGAAACGATATTATTTATCTAACTGGATTTAAGCTATGTCTCGCCTCTCTTCCGGCCTACTTTTTGTTTTCTTATTGCTATTTCCCTCGAAAACTTTCGCCCAAATCATCCCAGACAGTAGCTTGGGCCCGGAAAGTTCACGGACTGTTTCCGATACTATCAATAACATACCCTCAGATAGAATCACTGGCGGCGCAACTCGTGGCGTTAACCTCTTTCACAGCTTGCGCGAATTTAACATCCGTGAAGGGCGGGGAGCTTATTTTGAAAATCCCAGCGGAATTACCAACATATTCACCCGCGTTACGGGCGGCAACCCTTCTAATATTTTAGGAACTCTGGGAGTTTTAGGCAACGGCAACTTATTTTTAATTAATCCGAAAGGAATTATATTCGGCCCGAATGCTCGGTTAGATTTGCGCGGTTCCTTTATCGGTTCAAGTGCTGACAGTATTGTGTTTAATAACGGCGTTGAATTCAGCAGCACAAACCCGCAAACATCTCCCCTGTTAACCGTTAATATTCCCGTTGGTTTAAGATTTAGAGACAATCTCGGTGCAATTGTCAATCAATCGACGGCTGTAGGAAAGGTAAACCTGCCAGCCTCTGCTGTGCCAATCCCAATTAGCGATCGAGTTGGTTTAGCAGTAGATCCCGGTCAAAGTTTAGCACTGATTGGCGGTGACATTCAACTGCAAGGCGGCAATTTAACCGCCAGCGGCGGACAAATTTTACTCGGTAGCGTCGCCAGTCCCGGTTTAGTTGATTTTGCACTGACTCCTCCTGTTGCTCAGCAGGGGAATTTAGCTTTAAATTATGACAATATTCACAACTTCGGGAATATTCAAATATCCGATGGAACGCTTATCAACACCAGCGGAATTGGTGGTGGCAGAGTAGAGTTAAAAGGTGGAAATGTCGCCCTCAGCGGGGCGCGAATTTATGCGCTGACACTGGGAAATATTGATGGTAGAGGTATCGATATCAGCGCCCAAAAGTTACGAGTGGAAAACGGCACGCAATTTTCTACCTTGACTCTTGGAGATGGTGCAGGAGGCAATATCAATTTCCGCGCTGCTGATTCAGTAGAAATGAGCGGGCTGGGAGTTGAGGGCTATCAACAGCTTTCAATTAAATATTTGGTATCGGGAACTACAGACCCGTTTGACCCGCTATTTGTGCTGTTTAATGCTAGTGCTGGCGCTGGTTCGGGGGGGAATATTACGATCGACACCGGCCGCCTGCTCTTCAACAATGGGGTAGTAGGTAGCGGCATCACTTTTGGCGGTGGAAATGGCGGAAATTTAATCATTCGCGCCAATACTTTTGAGATGGTGGGTTCTGGAATTAACAACGGAACAGCTAAAGAAAGTAGCGGTGCGGGAGGAAGCATTAGTGTTGATGTCGCGAGATTAATTATGCGCGATGGTTCTATTCTGGGTACGACGAGCTACAGCAGCGGCCCGTCGGGCCATATCAAAATTAATGCTGCTGAATCAGTAGAATTGTCTAACAGCGGCCCGACAACAGTTGTGTCAACCGGAATTACCACCCTGAGTATCGGCTCTAACGGAAGGGCGGGGAATATTAACGTCGATACCAAGCGGTTGACTCTCTCTAGGGGCTCTGCGTTTACAGTAGGATCGGGTGTGTTAATTGGCAGGTTTTTGTTTTCTAGGGATGGGGGGCCTGCTGGAAATTTAACAGTTACGGCTAGTGAATCAGTAGAAATTTCAGGTATTTCTCAACTTTTGACCAGCGGAATTCAGAGTGCTAGTGCGCTGAGTTCTGGAACTTTGAGCTCTAGTCCGGGCGGGGATATTCGCATTGATACGCCAAGCCTAACCGTGCGCGATGGGGGGGTAATTTCTACGAGTTCTTTGGGGGTGGGAGATGTGGGGAATATTACTGTTAATGCCGATCGCATTGAGGTCAGCGGCAGCGGAAATAACGGTCTGTTTGTCAGTACAATTGATGCTTCCGTGGGCAAGATATTTGGTACTAATCCCCAGGCGACGGCAAATGCCGGTTCGTTGAATCTGAATGCCGCTCGACTAATTGTCAGAGATGGAGCTACAGTCACGGTGCAGGCTACGGGAACCGGACGCGCTGGTAATATTAATGTTGTCGCAAATTCGATCGCTCTTGATAACAAAGCGATGATTGACGGTACGACTGTATCCGGTACAGGAGCAAATATTAACCTGCAAGCGCGAGACATCCAGTTGCGCCGCAACAGCCGAATTACTACCGATGCAGGCACTTCTGACGGCGGCAATATCAACATCAACAGCGACATTCTTGTCGCCCTCCCGCAAGACAACAGCGACATCACAGCCAACGCCCGCACAGCAGGCGGCGGCCGCGTGAATATCAATGTTCCCAATGTTTTTGGTTTTACCGCAGCGAGTCGCGAACAAGTCAGAAACAGGTTGGGGCTCAGTGACGCCGAATTTGCAGCGTTGCAAGTAAGTCCTACATCTCTGCTTCCCAGCAGCGACATCGCCGCGATTTCCCAAAGTGGCGGCCCGGCTTTGCAAGGGGCGGTAACCTTTAGTTCTGTGGGAGTGAATCCCGTTCAAGGTTTAGTGGAACTGCCGCAAAATGTGGTCAATCCGGCTGCCTTAATTGCTGCAAATCCCTGCATCCAAGGGGCCGAGAACGAGTTTACTGTGACGGGGCGGGGGGGATTGCCACCGAGTCCTCACGAGGTTCTCAGCAGCAATTCTAGCCAGTTTAATTGGGTGGAACCAGCGGTAGGTGGAAGTCAGCAAGTAGAAGGCCAAAAAGCATCCATAGAAGTTCGACCAAGAGAAATTATTCCCGCTCAAGGTTGGGTAATGGACGATCGAGCACAAGTAAGGCTGGTAGCCTATAATTCTGGTGGTGGTGCATCTATTCGCAGTCCGAAACCGACGGGTGTTTGCGTACCTCAATAGGTACTCTTTAGGTTTTAGCTAACCCCTCCCTATTTTTCTAATATTAAATTAACCAGACTTCAAAGATGCGCCGCCAATCTTCCGCCCTATTTTTTGCATTCTTACTGCTGTGTCCTTTCCCCGCGATCGCCCAAATCATCCCCGATAATAGCTTGGGTGCAGAAAGTTCGCGCACCGAAACCGACAGGATTAATAATTTACCCTCAGACAGAATAGAAGGCGGTGCAACTCGCGGAGCAAATTTATTTCACAGTTTACAACAATTTAACGTGGGTGAAGGCAGAGGAGCATATTTTGCCAATCCTAACGGGATTGCGAATATTTTTACCCGCGTTACTGGTGGCAATCCTTCTAATATTTTAGGTGTGTTGGGAGTCGAAGGAAATGCCAACTTATTTTTACTTAATCCCAAAGGGATTGTCTTTGGTCCCAATGCGAGGTTAGATTTGCGTGGTTCCTTTTTAGCAAGTTCTGCTGATAGCGTAGTTTTCAATAACGGCTATCTATTCAGCAGCAGCAATCCGCAATCATTGCCCCTGTTAAATGTCAATATACCGAGCGGTTTAAATTTTCGAGAAAATCCGGGTAAAATCATTAACAATTCAGCAGCACCCGCCTTGAATTTACCACAATTACCCCCGGGAATGCCGCCGATTTTCAATAACATGGGCTTAGCAGTTGGGCCCGGAAAAACTCTCGCCCTAGTGGGCGGAGATATTGAATTAAATCAGGGAGCACTCACTGCATCTACCGGACAGATTTTGCTGGGTAGCGTCGCTAGTCCAGGGATGGTTGGATTGGGGGTAACGCCATTTGGGTTAAATTTAAACTATGACAATATTTCCAACTTTGGTAATATTGAAATGACCAACGGCTCACTGATCAACACCAGTGGAATCGGTGGCGGCAAAGTTGATATTCGAGGTGGAAATGTCAACATCAACAAGGGGCGAATTTATGCACTGACTTGGGGAAACATCGAGGGCAGGGGCATCGATATTAACGCTCAAAATTTTCTAGCCCAAGGTGGAACGCAAATCTCCACGCTGACAGCAGGAAGTGGTGCCGGAGGCGCTATAAACCTCCGCGCTACCGACTCGGTACAAACGATCGGCCTTGGATTAGAGACCTATAGAGTGTTTGGTGGTAGCTATTTGGTATCTGGCTCGTTCAAGCCTTTTGACCCACAAATTGTTCTGATCTCTGGCACTATTGGCATGGGAAATGCCGGAAACATCACGATCGACACGGGAAAACTGCTGATAGAAAACGGAACCGCATTGACTAGCACCACATTAGGTGCTGGCAACGCCGGAAATATTAGCATCCGTGCCGGGGTTTTCGATCTGGTAGCTTCTGGAATCAACAGCGGCACACTTTTGGGGAGTACGGGTAGGGGAGGAAATATCACCTTTGAGGGAGAACGTTTAACCGTGCGGGATAATTCTGCTTTTATTAGCATTACCCGCGATCGAGGAGCATCGGGGAATATCAACATTAAAGCTTCTGAATCAGTAGAAGTGCTGCAGACTCCCGCTGGAAGTCCCGTAGCAACCTTAATCGGCTCAAGTGCGGCTGGTGTGAATGGGCAAGCCGGGGACATTAATATCGACACAAAGCGGTTGATTATCTCTGAAGGAGGCGGAATTGGTTTATCTAGCGGAACGATTGTGGGCAACCAACCGTTAAATACAACGGGCGGGCGCGGAGGTAATTTGACAGTTAGGGCCAGTGAGTCAGTAACAATAGAGGGTATTTCTGGAGTTTTGGCTAATGGGAGTCGGAATCCCAGTTTCATTTCCGCTGATGCCAACGCTGCTAATCGGGGAGGGAGTATAAATATTTCTACACCCCTACTGACTCTCCGGGGTGGGGGAGTTATTTCTACTGCATCTTTAGGCAAAGGAGATGCCGGCAGTATCACGATCGATGCGGACCGTGTAGAGGTGATTGGTAATGGGGGTCAAGGTGAATTTAACAGTCAAATTCAGACTTCCGTTGGGATTGCCTCTCGCGTTAGAAATCCCAATGCTACGGCTAACGGAGGTTCGTTGAATCTGAATGTCGGGCAATTGATTCTTCGCAATGGGGGAACACTTAATTTGCAAGCCTTGGGCTCGGCTCGGGCTGGTAACATTAACGTGAAAGCAGACTCAATTTCCCTTGACAACCAAAGCAGCATTGACGGTAGAACGGCATCCGGTGCAGGAGCAAATATTAACCTTGAAGCACGGGATATCCAGTTGCGCCGAGGGAGCAGAATTACAACTGATGCAAGTATTTCTGAGGGTGGCAATATCAACATTAAAAGCGATATTCTGGTTACTCTCCCCAAGGAAAATAGCGATATTACTGCTAATGCGCGATCGGCTAAAGGTGGTCGGGTTAATATTAATGTTCCCAATGTTTTCGGGTTTAGAGCAGTCACTCGCGAACAGGTTCGAGCGAGTTTGGGATTAACAGATGCTCAATTTGGTGCGTTGCAAGTAAGTCCGACTTCTCTAATTCCTACCAGCGATATTGCGGCTATTTCTGAAAGTAGCGGCGCGGCTTTGCAAGGTACTGTAACATTTAGGGCTTCTGGGGTGCATCCTGCTCAAGGTTTAGTGGAACTGCCGCAAAATGTGGTAAATCCGGCTGCGTTAATTGCTGCAAATCCCTGCATCCGAGGGCAAGCAAGCGAGTTTACCGCTACTGGTAAAGGAGGAGTGCCACCAAGTCCTAATGATGTTCTCAGCAGCAATTCTAGCCAGTTTAATTGGGTGGAACCAGCCGTAGGTGCAAGTCAGCAAGTAGAAGGCCAAAGAGCATCCATAGAAGTTCGGCCAACAGAAATTATTCCTGCTCAAGGTTGGTTAATAGATGAGCAAGGAAAAGTAACCCTGGTAGCCTATAATTCTGGTGGTGGTGCATCTCTTCGCAGTCCGAAACCGACGGGTGTTTGCGTACCTCAATAGGTACTCTTCAGGTTTTAGCTAACCCCTCCCTATTTTTCTAATATTAAATTAACCAGACTTCAAAGATGCGCCGCCAATCTTCCGCCCTATTTTTTGCATTCTTACTGCTGTGTCCTTTCCCTGCGATCGCCCAAATCATCCCCGATAATAGCTTGGGTGCAGAAAGTTCGCGCACCGAAACCGACACAATTAATAATTTACCCTCAGACAGAATAGAAGGCGGTGCAACTCGCGGCGTTAACCTCTTTCACAGTTTACGCGAATTTAACATCAGTGAAGGGCGGGGAGCATATTTTGCCAATCCCAGCGGAATTGCCAACATCTTCACCCGCGTTACTGGTGGCAATCCTTCTAATATTTTAGGAACTCTCGGAGTTTTGGGAAACAGTAACTTATTTTTAATTAACCCAAAAGGGATTGTCTTTGGCCCCAATGCGAGGTTAGATCTGCGTGGCTCATTTATCGGTTCAACTGGTAGCGGAATTCTTTTTGATAATGGCTTTGAATTTAGTGCAGCTAATTCTAATGCAGTGCCATTGTTAGCAATTAATATTCCTGTGGGTTTAAGATTTAGAGAAAATCCCGGCACAATTGTTAACTCTTCCCAAACAATGGCCCCCAAATCAGCCTTACCGCCACTACCCATAGAAATTCCGGCTTTTGAAAAACTCGGTTTAGCAGTAGACCCCGGTCAAACTTTAGCATTAATTGGCGGTGACATTCAACTCCAAGGAGGAAATCTAACTGCTTATACCGGACAAATTCTTCTAGGTAGCGTCAAGACTCCAGGTTTAGTGCAATTTGAACCAACAACTTTAGGTCTGAATTTAAACTATGGCAATATTCAGAACTTCGGCAATATTGAAATGAACGGTGCATTTATAAATACCAGCGGATTAGGAGGTGGGAAAGTCGATATTCGAGGTGGAAATATTAATCTCAATGGTTCAGGAATTTATGGACTGACACTCGGAAATATCGATGGTAGAGGCATTGACATCTATTCCCAAAACTTGCGAGTAGAGGGGGGAGCGCAAATTTTCGCCTCCACACTGGGAGAGGGGAGAGGAAGCGATATCAACATCCGCGCTACTGACTCACTAGAAATGATTGGGTTGGGAATTGAGGGCTATCAGCAGCTTACAGAAAATTTTCAGACATCTGGAACAGGCAATCCCTTTATTTCGCAAATTGTTCTGTTTACTAGCGCTATTGGCAGTGGAGCCGCCGGAGACATTAACCTTGAAGCCGGACGGCTGTTGATGAGCAATGGGGTAGTGGGCGGTGCCCCCACCTTTGGTGCTGGGAATGGCGGAAATTTGAATATCCGCGCCAACACCGTCGAACTCGTCAGTTCAACGCTCTATAACGGAACAACGAACGCAACCACTGGTCAAGGCGGAAACATCACTGTGGAAGCCCAACGGTTAATTCTGCGCGATGGTGGTGCTTTTGCCAGCTTCAGCCGTAGTGATGGAGCATCGGGGAATATCGCGATTAAAGCGAGTGAATCTGTGGAATTGTCGGGTAGTCTTCCTGTAGGTCTAGGGCAAACTCGGCTCGGCACGAATACTTTTGATAGTAATGGAAAAGGTGGGGATATTACGATCGACACTAAGCGGCTGAGTGTTTCTAATGGAGCCACAATTAGTTTAACTACGGGTGCGATTTTTGGCGAAGTCGTGTTTTCTACAAGTGGGGGGACGGGAGGAAATTTAACTGTGAGAGCCTCCGAGTCTATAGAAGTCAGCGGCGAGTCAAGATTTTTGGCGAATGCGGGCTATGTAGCAAGTTCTTTTGTTACTCAAACTGCAAGTTCTGGTAGAGGTGGAGATATCCGCCTCTCAACACCTAGACTAACTGTGCAGAATGGCGGGGTTATTTCTGCGGCTTCTTTGGGTATAGCAGATGCAGGAGATATTACAATTAATGCCGATCGCTTAGAAGTGCAAGGTATTGGGAGCAACAGTCGGTTGAGGAGTGGAATTGAGGCCTCGGCTGGTAGGGCGTTTAATGCTGTCAATTCCAATGCTAGCGGAAATGCCGGCTCGTTGAATTTGAATGCTAATCAATTGATTCTTCGGGATAGCGCAGTCGTTAATGTTCAGTCTTTAGGAACAGGTAGGGCTGGCAATATTAATGTTGTAGCTAACTCCATTGCCCTGGAAAATAAAAGCATAATTGATGGCACAACAGTCACTGGTTCCGGTGCTAATATTAACCTCAAAGCGCAAGATATTCAGTTACGGCGCGGTAGCCGAATTACCACCGATGCAGGTATTTCTGACGGTGGTAATATCAGAATTAATAGCGATATTTTGGTAGCTTTACCCCGAGAGAATAGTGATATTACTGCTAATGCTCGCACAGCTAGGGGCGGACAAGTTACGGTCAATGTACCAAATATCTTTGGCTTTACAAGCCTTAACCGCGAACAAGCTAGGAGTAGTTTAGGACTGACTGATGCTGAATTTGCAGCGTTGCAAGTAAGTCCGACTTCTCTAATTCCTACCAGCGATATTGCGGCTATTTCCCAAAGTAGCGGCCCGGCTTTGCAAGGTACTGTAACATTTAGTGCTTCTGGGGTGAATCCTGCTCAAGGTTTAGTGGAACTGCCGCAAAATGTGGTCAATCCGGCTGCGTTAATTGCTGCAAATCCCTGCATCCGAGGTGCCGAGAGCGAGTTTACCGCTACTGGGAAAGGAGGAGTGCCAGCAAGTCCTAATGATGCCCTCAGCAGCGCTGCATCGCCGTTTCCGTGGGTGGAAGAGGCAGGAAGAGATGCAACGAGCAATGTAGGGGATTTAACGGATGTAGCAGATAGACCGAAGTTGGAAGAAGGGGAAATCCGGGATCGGGAAGTTGTTCCGGCGCAAGGTTGGGTAGTGAATGGGAAAGGAGAAGTTACGCTTGTTGGATACAATCCGGGTAATGCTGCTGACTCTCGCAATCCTCGGCAGAATTATGGTTGTGTGCCGCGTTGAAATTAGGTTTTTTTTAACCGCAGATGTAGGCGGATTAACGCGGATTAACGCAGATAAAGAATAAGATGTATTTGGGTTAGTTAGTATGTGTGTCTGCATCTGTAATTTTATTTTTAAAATATGAAGTTTACTCGATCGCTCCGGCAAGTAATTCTGTTATTTGTGATTTCCTGTCTGCTAGCAGTTGCGATTCCTCCCGGAGTTGCTCAGGTTAATCCACCACCAGCGGTGCAGCTTGTCCGTCAAGCTCGAACTCTTTACCAAGAGGAACGTTTTTCGGAAGCTGTACCGCTGTTGCAGCAAGCGGCGGCGCAGTTTGAGGCAAAAGGCGAAAATCTCGATCGCGCCGCAGCTTTGAGCAATTTAGCTGCAACCTACGGGCAGTTGGCGCTTTGGGAACAAGCAGAACAAGCTGTGAATTCGAGTTTGTCGGCTGTGCGAACACAGGCAAAAACTCCCGAACAGCAGCGGATTTTGGCTGAAACTCTCAACATTCAAGGACAGTTGCAACTCGAACGGGGGCAGACTCAAGATGCGATCGAGATTTGGACGCAAGCTGCTAAAATTTTCGAGCAAATTGATAGAAAAAACCAAGTTTTTCAAGTTCAAATTAATCAAAGTCGGGCTTGGGAAACTCTCGGACTTTACCCCAGAGCTTGCAAAATTCTGTTAGCTTCTTTCAAGCTGGAAAACCAAACTTGCGAAGTTTCGACAGAGGGTTTGGAAACTTTGAAAAGTGGGTTGGTTTCCCTCGAACAAGTCCGGGCAATTCATGCTTTAGGGCGGGTGCTGCGGGTTTTGGGACAACTCGAACGATCGCATGATGTGCTGTTGGCTGGACTCGAAGCAGCCCAAAAATTAGGTAGCCGACCAGAGGAGGCTGCAATTTATCTCAATCTGGGCAATACGGTACGGGCTAAAAGCAATAAACCGGGTTTGACACCCGAACAGCGGGGTGATTGGGAACGCTTTGCCCTAGAGTATTATGCTCGATCGATCCAGGCGATGCCGGATCGATCTCTCCTACAAATTCAGGCAAAGTTAAACCAATTGAGTTTGTTGGTCGATAGCCAAGATTGGTCTAAGGCAGAGGTTTTGTGGCGTTCCATCGAACCTCAAGTCGCTCAATTTGGGTCGAATCGCGCTGGACTTTACGCTCAAATCAATCTAGCTCAAAGCTTGATGAAATTAGCTCAGTCGCCTGCGAAAACTTTGAGTTTAAGCGAGATTGACACAATGCTCGATCGCTCTGTCGAACCAGCAAACAGTTTGGGCGACAAACGAATACAAGCTTATATTCTGGCAGCTAAAGGCAAACTATCGGAAATCCAACAGCAGTATCAGAAAGCGGAAAATCTCACCACTGAGGCTTTGAGTTTAGCACCGACGTTTCAATCTCCCGATATTGCTTACCAATTGTTTTGGCAACTGGGACGGATTGAGAAAGCTCAGGGGAATACAGAAGGGGCGATCGCTCAATATACTCAAGCTGTGAATGTACTGTCTTCTCTGCGGGGCGATTTGGTGACAGTCAATCCCGAAGTGCAATTTTCGTTTCGGGAAAGTGCCGAACCGGTTTATCGGGAATTAGTCGGGCTGCTTTTGCAAGAGGAATCTCCCAGTCAAGCTAAATTGAAACTGGCGCGCCAAACGGTGGAATCTTTGCAGTTGGCGGAATTGGACAACTTTTTTCGGGATGCTTGCGCTGATGCTAAACCACAGTCGATCGAGGAAATCGATCCTACAGCGGCGGTGATTTATCCGATTATTTTGAGCGATCGTTTGGAGGTAATTTTGTCAATTCCCGGCAAACCTCTGCGCCGCTACACTACTAGGAAGTCTCAAGCCGAGTTGGAAACTGCCTTCAGACAAGCCAAAAATGCCATCAGGCCTGCTGCTTTCCCCCGCGACAGGAGGCGACCCGTTGAACAGGTTTATGACTGGTTAATCCGCCCCGCAGAGGCGGATTTGGCGGCTAGCGGGATTAAAACCCTGGTATTTGTGCTCGACGGTTACTTGCGGAATCTGCCGATGGCTGTGCTGCACGACGGTGAAAAGTTTTTGGTAGAAAAATACAGTATTGCTTTGGCGCCGGGATTGCAACTGCTGGCACCGAAACCGCTGAGGGAAGTCAAGTTAAAAGTGCTCACCGCTGCCCTCTCGGAAGCGCGTCAAGGCTTCTCGGCTTTGCCGGGGGTGAAGGAGGAAATTCAACAAATTGCAGCCGAGATGCCTGCGAGTTCGCTGCTGAATGAAGATTTTGTCAGCGGGCGGTTGCACGATCGAATTAAAGCTTTGTCTTACCCGATCGTCCATTTGGCAACTCACGGTCAGTTTAGCTCGAATGCTGCGGATACTTTTATTGTGACTTGGGATCAGAAAGTGAATGTTAGGGAGTTCGATCGACTGCTGCGATCCCGCACTGGGGAGAAACAACAGCCGATCGAACTTTTGGTTTTGAGTGCTTGCGAAACTGCTTCGGGCGATAACCGCGCGGCTTTGGGTTTGGCCGGGGCCGCAATTCGATCGGGTGCCCGCAGCACCGCCGCCACCCTTTGGCAAGTCAACGACGAATCTACAGCTATCTTTATGACTGAGTTTTACAAACAACTGGCTTCTTCTAAAACCAGCAAAGCTGAAGCCCTCCGCAACGCTCAATTAACTCTGCTGAAAAACCCACAGTATCAGAATCCCTATTTCTGGGCACCTTTCGTGCTTGTGGGCAATTGGCAGTAATTTATTGGAAGACTGAAGGCAGAATGATTTAGTTATCTACCAGAGGTAACGGAGGCGCGTAACGGATATAACGGATAGAAGTCCGAGGGAAGAAGGGCATTCGGCACTTATGCCACCAATCCCTCGCCAAGAAACCGGGTTTCTTAGAAATATAAGGGGTTTAGCAACGAGGTAGCCAGTCAGAAACGGGGTTTCTCGGCCCTGGGTGTAAGTTTTGGAAAAATGCCGATCGCGAGTTGGTGTTCGTTTTTTGTTAAAGATTTGTAAACTGTTAGGAAGTGCTTTCTGCATCTAATATTTTTTCGAGGAGTCCCATGAAGCAACTTTTGATTGCTGAGCGCTTTTGCTTAATTGCCCACGTCTTGTCAATGGCTTTTGGATTGGCAGGGTTGCTGCTGATTTTACCCCGTCCCGAATTGGTGATGAGTTTGCCACCAGCAGGGCAAACGCTATTCCAGTGGGGGATGGCTGGGGGTGGAGTAGTTTATATCATCTTTGGTGCTGCAGCGGTTGCTCTCTATGCCTTGCGGACGTTGGGCACGGGTGCAACTCTGGCTTTTTTACTGCCTTCTGTGTTTTTGTCCTTGAGTAGCGAGTTGTTGGGAACGAGTACGGGTTTTCCCTTCGGCCACTACCACTATTTGAGCGGTTTGGGTTACAAAATTGCAGGGCTGGTTCCGTTTACAATTCCCCTGTCGTGGTTTTATCTGGGACTGGTTTCATACATAATTGCTCGCGCTGGAGTAGCTGGCGGTAAAGGTGAACTCAACTGGGTGCGCCAAATAGGGGCGATCGCCCTTGGTGCTTTGCTGCTAACAGCTTGGGATTTTGTACTAGATCCGGCGATGAGCCAAACTTCTGTGCCTTTTTGGGAGTTTGAGGAACTTGGGGCTTTCTTTGGGATGCCTTACCGCAATTTGGCTGGCTGGATGGGTACGGGGGCGCTATTTATGTCTGTAGCAGCTTTCTTCTGGAGAAAAACACCGATTAAATTAGAGCGATCGGAATTGGGTTTGCCCTTAATTGTTTATTTGGTAAACTTTGCTTTCGGAGCAATTATCACTGTAACTTCGTTGGATTCTCGGTTCTGGTTCCCGACATCGCTAGCGGTGCTTCTGGGCGTAGTTCCGGCGATCGCGTTAAGCTGGATCGCTAAACCCGCAGCAGGTGACGTAACCGAAACAATGCCGTCTTTGGATACATCTGTTATCACGGCTGAAATTCCTCCTCAGCCCGTGGGCGTTTTGCGTAAGTAAGTTGCTAGCGAGCAACTGCGGCTGATTTAGCAAAAATTTACACTAAATTTTGAGCTAGTTTAAAAACCCGGTTTCTACAAGAAACCGGGTTTTTCAGCGGCGATTTTTTCATTCCCAATTCCTGTAATATGTTTGAGGTCAAAATTTTATTAAATTTTTAAATTGATACCACTTACAAAAAAAATTAACTGTAAATAAGCTCCCAATCCATATCCCAATACGGTTCAGTTAAGCTCGATCTCCCTGGCACCCCCCTTAAAAAGGGGGGACAAGAACTTACTCAAAGTCCCCCTTCTTAAGGGGGATGCGAGGGGGATCTCCGAGGAATAAATAGTTTTAACCCAACCGTATTGACCCATATCCAGTAAGTCATTCCCAATTCTTCAATTGTTTAAGAGTATGGTTTTCCCGATCGCCCCTCACCAGTTCCCCGAAGTCCTGACAAGTATCATCCCTGTCGCACTCCTGCTGCTGCAATTGCCCGCCGCAGCCATTCTGATGTCGCGTTTGATTAAAGGCCCATCGCGCATCCCGCCCCTGGAACCCGATTCGCCGACGCTGGATTTGTTAGGTTCTTGTACTGCGGTAGTACCGACTTTGAACGAAGCCGATCGAATTTCGCCTTGTTTGGAAGGATTAACCAGCCAAAGTTACGAACTCCGAGAAGTAATTGTGGTTGACAGCTATTCGGTAGACGGAACCGGAGATTTAGTCAAAGCAGCAGCACAAAAAGACCCCCGGTTTCGCCTGATTAACGACGATCCGCTGCCGGCGGGCTGGGTAGGGCGTCCCTGGGCGCTGAATGCAGGTTTTTTGGCAAGTTCCGAGAAGTGCGAGTGGATTTTGGGCATCGATGCGGATACTGTGCCGCATCCAGGTTTGATTGCGAGTTTACTCAAAACGGCGAAAGCTGGAAATTACGATTTGATTTCGCTGTCGCCGCAGTTTATCCTCAAGTATCCGGGGGAGTTGTGGCTGCAACCTGCTTTGTTAATGACTTTGGTTTATCGGTTCGGGCCGACGGGGACGGGCGGGGATGTGCCGGAACGGGTGATGGCGAACGGTCAGTGTTTCTTGTGTAAGCGCGAGGTTTTGGTGGCATTAGGGGGCTATGAGGTCGCGAGGGGTTCGTTTTGCGATGATGTGACTCTGGCTCGCTATGCGGCTGCTAAGGGCTTTAAGGTGGGCTTTTTGGATGGGGCTAAGGTGTTGCAGGTGCGGATGTATGAGGGGGCGATCGAGACTTGGAATGAATGGGGTCGATCGCTGGATTTGAAAGATGCTGCTTCAAGCGGTCAAATTTGGGGCGATTTGTGGCTGTTGCTGGCGGTTCAAGGTTTGCCGGTACCGATTGTGTTGTGCTATTTGCTGTTTGGTTCGCTGCCGCCGGTTGGTGTCTTTCCGCACTTTTGGCTGTTGGGATTGAATGTATTTTTGGTTGCGGTGCGATCGGCTTTGTGTTTGGCGATCGCACCTTCCTACGATACAACTGGGGCATCGGGTAAATGGCTGTTTTGGCTGTCACCTTTGGCCGATCCGCTGGCGTTTTTGCGAATTCTCATTTCTGCTTTAAATCAGCCTACTCAGTGGCGCGGCAGAAAGTATAATTAGGCTGGAGCAACTGGACATAATATAAGAACACAACAATGTTGTGTCCCTACAAAATCTTGACAAATATAGTTTTCAGTTTTTATCCTTCGATACGCTAAGGGCGTTTTCTTACCAGCGAATCATTGAACAGTAAGGAATCTGATTGATTCTGTTTCACTTTTTCAGCAGTTGTCCAACCACCGCTCTCATTAATGCGCTCCTTAAGTTTGTTAGGACATTCTTGGCGAATTTCAGATAATGTATCATACCATCTCGGTCGATTGATAAAAGTCGCACCCTCTGGACTCCAAGCTGCTTCAAACACCATCCCGCTGTTGGGGGTTTTCTTTTGAATACCAAGCTTGTCATAGATGTCAATGGGAGTTCCCTCTCGCGTGTGGCCTTTGCCGTTGCCGCAGTAATCGGCTCGTGTCATGCGCGTGCAAGCTTGGTGATAGTCTCGGAGTGACTTTCCTTTGACATTCTTCCAAGGTTTGTAGCCGAAGCGAACGCACTTAGCTAGAACTCCACTTGTACAGCCAAATGTCATGAGAGCGCTCGATTCTGTGTGCTTTCCTGTCTCATCCCACGAACCCGTCAGCGGAATTGCCTTGGCGACATTCTCGGCATCAGGAGTACACAAATTCTTCCATTGAGAATCAGCAGAATCTAGATAAAAGACTGTGTAAAGATAGGTTTCTTTTTCGCGGTCTTTTGGGTCGAGTTCAACATCTTTGATTTGAAAGTTCAGCTTTCTTCCCTGCTCGTCAACTGCGTTAAACTGTGCGCCTTTTAAGTCTTTGCCTTTAACAATTTCAGTCTTCGGGGAAGTGGCGCTGGTGTCTAGTTCGGTTTTATACGTGCTGTTTTGATTCTTTGCAAACACTCCACAGCTAACAAGCAACACCGGAAAAACAACCACAAAACTGTATATAAATGTCTTTTTCATAGTTTCAATTTCTGCCAGAGGTTCAGATACCCGGCTTCTTTGAGAAGTCGGGTATCTGGGTTTTAGTTATCTTTAGCAACTATTCAGCAGCAACTCGCGTTACGCCTACAAGCTGTCCACCTTCGACTTTAAGGCTTTGCAATTCCATGCCTTGCAGTTTTGTGGCTTGCATACTCGTGCCCGGGAGCACGACAGCCTTCAATCTCACGCCGTTGTGCCCGCCGTTCAGACTCCAGCCGTTCCACTTGAGGCCCTGGATCACGATTCCTGGCCCTGCGTTAGCCGACCCAGAGAAAGCTAAAGAGAGTGCTGCTGTAGCGAGGGCGATCGTTAATACACTTTTCTTCATGGTGAAAATCCTCAACTGTGTTTTCAAGACGTTGCCTATTTGCTGCAATGTTTGAGCTACTAATTTTCGCAACCGATGGCTTGCAGCTAAAGAGAGGTTGTTTTCCCTCTAATCCCATCTACAAATTCATCAAAACACGCAGATGACCGAGATCGAGACTGAGAATGTACTGACTTGTGACCGACTTTCGAGTAACTTGCTTTGAGACAGTCGGCTTGGCTTGTGTGAGAGGGGAAAGAGAGCGATCGCTACTTCGATACTCGGTACGAAACGCCGAAACAGTTTCCTCAGTTGCTCAATTGGTCTTAAATATTTTTCAGGGCAACAGGAAAAGATTATACAGGTGTCGATAGGTAGGAAGGTGATGTGATAGAGGGATAGGGTGAAGGCGTCTTTTCCAACTCTCTCCATCACCTCACCCAATTTTCCAATTACTGAATCGGTGTTCTAAGGAGCCTGCCAACCCAATCCTGTGATGGTGGTTATGGCGGGACCGTTGTTGATATTGAGCGAAAACGGGCTGACCCCTTTCACAACGCCAATCCGTTCGTCTACAAGAATCGGATTAGGATTATCGATGTAGATTCCTACACCTGAAATGCCATTGCCAAGGTTTACACTCTTCAATGAATAGTTCACGCCTCCTTTGAGCTGGATAGTATCCGTGCCTGGGGTAAAGTCGTTAATCAAGGCGTAGCCATTCTGAGGTGGGATGGGAAGAGTGCGATCGTCGTAGTAAATATTGCTGGCATCCCCAAGGATAAATTTATCAATCCCACCACCCCCAATCAGAGTATCAATCTCGCCTCGACCGGGATTAGACGCAAAGGGATTAACTCCACCCAGAATGTCATTATCCCAACCCCCATCCAGGAAGTCGTTGCCACTGCCACCGATCAGAGTATCATTGCCGTTGCCGCCAAATAAGTCGTCGTTATCTTCATCACCAAATAGGCTGTCATTGCCAGTGCTAGCTTGTAGGCTGTCGTTGCCACTGCCACCCCGGAGGGTGTTATTATGAGCCCCCCCATCCAGGAGATCGTTGCCACTACCACCTTCTAGGGAGTCGTTACCATGGTCGCCGAATAGTTCGTCATCGTTAGATCCGCCATTGAGTGTGTCATTATCATCGTTACCCAGGAGAATGTCGTTGCCAGAGCCGCCAAATAGTCTGTCTCGACCCCTGTTACCACTGAGGGCATCATTACCTTCACCCCCAAACAACTGGTCATTGCCTGCACCATCACTACCAGCATCGCCCTCCAGCTGGTCGTTGCCAGACCCACCATATAGATAGTCATCTCCCTCAAAACCATATATTTTGTCAGCTTCATCAGTTCCAACTAGCTTTGGCTTGTCGATACCGTTGTCGTTGAAGCTGGTGCCTATGATAAGTGCCATTTCAGTTGCTCCTTGTTTTGAAAGACTTAATGCAAGGGTCTGTCGCCATCGCTACTCGCTGTTTCCTAGCTGCTTAGCTAAGTGTTTTTACTCAGATCGAGAACCCGCATCGAATCATCTGAACTCTACTAAATTCATCAAAACTTGCCGTTGACCGAGATCGAGACCGAGAATGTACTGATTTGTTACCGACTTTTGAGTAACTTGCTAAAATCTGCATAACTTTCGGGGGAATAGGGTATGTCACGATCGCTCAAAGTTCGCAGTGACTGCATTCAGATCGCCAAATTAGCCCTCAAGCGCAATGGCTTTCCCAGCCAAAGAGCGTTTGCTGAAGAATTAGGACTCGCTTTATCCACTCTCAGCAGGTTCCTCACAGGAAAAACCGTTGATTATGCGACGTTTGTGGAAATTTGTGAAAAATTGGCGATCGATTGGCGAGAGATATCTGACTTGGGCGATCGGGTTCTATCCCAGTCTGTAGACGTGAAATCCTCCCTCTTGATGGCCAACAGACAACAAGATTGGGGCGAGGCACCGGATGTCTCGGTTTTCTACGGTCGTAGTGACGAACTGACGACTTTAGAGCAATGGATTGTGCAGGACAATTGCCGTTTGGTGGTGCTGCTGGGGATGGGAGGGATTGGCAAAACCGCTCTGGCTGCCAAGCTTGCCCAAATGCTGCAATCAGGATTTGAGTATGTCATTTGGCGAAGTCTTCGCAATGCCCCCCCTGTAGAAGAGATATTAGCAGAACTGATCCAATTTCTCTCTAACCAACACCCCCCCAACCCCCCCTTAGTAAGGGGGGGCGAAGGGGGGGTATTGCCAACCAACAAAGAAGGCAGAATTTTGCGGTTGATCAATTATTTACGCTCCTGGCGCTGTCTGCTAGTTTTGGATAATGCTGAATCAGTTTTGCAAGCAGGCGATTCCCTGGGGCATAGCTTTGCTTCACCCACGGGACACTATCGAGAAGGATATGAAGGTTACGGTGAGTTACTCAAATGTGTTGGGGAAACAAATCACCACAGCAGCTTGATATTAACCAGTCGCGAGAAACCACAAGGATTAGCCGCCTTAGAGGGCGAAACACTACCCGTTCGCTGCTTGCAACTGACCGGTTTACCCGAAGCTGAAGGACGAGAAATTTTCTCTGCCAAGGGGTCTTTTACTGGGTCAGAAGATGAATGGACAAGCGTGATTTCACGCTATGGCGGGAATCCCTTAGCTTTAAAGATAGTAGCTTCAGGGGTAACAGAGTTTTTTGATAGCAGTATTTCTCGCTTTTTAGAATTTTTAAAGCACGGTTCGTTTATTTTTGATGATATCCGCGATTTGTTAGAGCGGCAGTTTCAGCGACTGAGCGATATAGAACAAGAGATTATGTACTGGTTAGCCATCAATCGCGAACCAGTGTTGTTAGAGGAATTGCAAGAGGATTTTGTCTCCCCGATATCACCTAGCGAACTTCTACAGGGACTCGTTTCTTTGCAACGTCGCTCATTGATTGAAAAAATCGCCGATGCTTTTACACAACAACCTGTAGTCATGGAGTACATAATTAGTGTATTAATTGAGCGAATTTGTGAAGAGATTGCCCGTCAAAAAAAATTCCTGTTCAGTCGTCACGCTTTAGTCAAGGCTCAAGCCAAAGATTATGTGAGGGAGACTCAAATCCGCCTCATTCTTAAACCAGCGATCGAGAGAGCGATCGCGCTTCTTGGCTGCCCAGAAAATCTGGAAAAGTGCTTAGTTCAAATTCTATCGTTGCTGCGTGGCAAATCGCCGCAAGAGACAGGTTATGTCAGCGGAAATATTATCAATGTGCTGCGCCAATTACAGGTAGACTTAAGCGACTATGACTTTTCCTATCTAACAGTTTGGCAAGCCAACCTACAGAGAGTGAACTTGCATAATGTCAATTTTGCTCACTCAGATTTGGCTAAATCGGTTTTTTCTGAACTCTTAGTGAGCGTTATGTCTGTAGCATTGAGTCCGGATAGCCAACTTTTGGCGACGAGTAGTTCTGATTGTAAAATTCACCTATGGCGAGTGCGAACGAGTCAACGGCTTCATACCTTGATAGAACATACCAATCAGGTATTTTCAGTCGCCTTCAGTCCCGACGGTCAAACTTTAGCCAGTGGCAGTTTCGATCACTCAATGAAACTATGGGAGATCAGTACGGGTCGCTGCTTAAGAACTTATACCGGACATAGTAGTGGAGTATATTCAGTCGCCTTTAGTCCAGATGGTAAAACTTTAGCCAGTGGCAGTCTAGACCACACGGTAAAACTTTGGGATGTCGCAACAGGTAACTGCCTAAACACTTACACCGGACATAACGATCGGGTTTACTCAGTTGCTTTTAGCTGTGATGGTAAGACTTTAGCCAGTAGCAGTCACGACCAAACAGTGAAGGTTTGGGATATCAGCACCAGTAGAGAACTAAGAACTTTTACTGAACATACTAAAGAAGTATTTTCAGTCGCTTTCAGTTGTGACGGTAGGACGTTAGCCAGTAGCAGCAATGACTCCACGGTGAGGCTGTGGGATGTCAACACTGGACGCTGGCTGAAAACTTTCACCGGACATAGTAATGGAGTATTTTCAGTTGCCTTTAGTCCAGATGGTAAAACTTTAGCTAGTAGCAGTTTTGACTTCTCGATCAGGCTTTGGGATGTAGAAACAGGCATCTGCCTGCGAACTTGCACCGGACATACTAATTGGGTACTTTCAGTTGCTTTGAGTTCGGATGGTCAAATCCTTGCCAGCGGCAGTATAGACCAAATGGTGAAGTTATGGGATGTGAAAACAGGTAGGTGCTTAAAAACTTTTACTGGTTACAGTAATGTGGTTTACTCGGTTGCCTTTAGTCCTCAAGGTAAGACCGTAGCGAGTGGCAGTGGTGACCATAGGGTAAGGCTTTGGGATGTTAGCACTGGTGAATGCTTGAATAGTTGGTGCGGACATACTGCTCAAGTATTTTCAATCGCTTTTAGCCATGATGGTAATACCTTAGCCAGTGGTAGTTTTGACTCTTCGGTCAAGCTTTGGAATGTGAGTACGGGTGAATGTTTAAATACTTGGCACGGACATACTAATTGGGTATTTTCAGTTGCTTTGAGTCGGGATGGTAAAACTTTGGTCAGCGGCAGTATAGACCAAACGTTACGCTGCTGGGATGTTAGTACGGGTGAATGCCTGAAAATTTTGACGGGACATAGTGATGGGGTATTTTCTGTCGATTTTAGCTGCGATGGTCAGACCTTAGCTAGTGGTAGTTTAGATGGAACGGTAAGGCTGTGGGATTTTTGTACTGGGCAATGTCTGAAAATTTGCAGCGGACATAGTAACACGGTCTATGCTGTTGCTTTCAGCCCTGATGGAAACACTTTAGCCACTGGCAGTGCTGACAATACGATGAGGCTGTGGGATGTCAGGACTGGCGAATGCCTGAAAATTTTTACCGGACATACTAATCAAGTATGTGCGATCGCTTTTAACCCGATCTCCCTCAACTCTCCTTACCAAGGACTCTTGGCGAGTGGCGGTTATGACCGAACTGTGAAACTATGGGATGTCAGCACTGGTAGTTGTTTAAGAACTCTGACCGGACATAATGATGAGATATGGTCGGTTGCTTTCAGTCCAGATAATCAAATTCTGGCAAGTGGCTGTGCGGATGAAACGGTGAGGCTGTGGGATGTCAGGACAGGTAAGTGCCTAAAAACGCTGAAACCTGCCAAACTCTACGAAGACATGAACATCACTGGGGTTACAGGTTTAACTGAAGCACAGAAAGGGACGCTGATAGCTCTCGGCGCGATCGCTCATGGGGAATGAGTCGGGGGCGATGGCTCGATGTGAAAGATGCTGCTTCTGGCGCTCAAATTTGGGGCGATTTGTGGCTGTTGCTAGCGGTTCAAGCCCACATTCCGCACCCCAACTGTCACATGGGGTACGGACTGGCAACGGCTCGTGAGTTGTGGGTCTGGCAACCAGAG
>NZ_JAUBRO010000036.1:0-79851 GCF_036701945.1 Microcoleus sp. MON1_C1
TCGCCATCAACATCATCAGTCGCTCCAATTCGCCCTCAAAGAGAACGTCAACGGTCGCTGGCATTTATCCATTGGTTAGGCTTCATAGCTTGTTTGCCAGCGACCCTTGCCGTTCAAAATTGACGTTCATAACAGGAGACTCGATCGCGCTCCTGTGGTCTGCTTAGTCTAAACTCCAGTAATACTTCTGAATCTTGCCACTTTTGCCTTGGTTCTTTGAATCTATCTCGCAACCATTTATTCAACTCCATAACGTAATCATTTAAGCGAGTTTCTTCGCTCTGAGTATTGGAATTTTTTTTACCATCAGGCGTAAATAATGTCCCATTCTAATTGAGGCAATTTGTATGAATTTTGACCGCAATAATTGCTTTAAGCTAGCTCTAGATTTAAAAAGTTCCGTCATTCAGGATATCAAAAGCCAAGTGCTTTTGAGTATGGTAATGGCTGCGATTATTACTATCATTTACACAAATGGATATCCAGGTAGGAGCCAACCAATTTTAACGGGATTGATCCCAGTAATTCTTTTAGTATTACTATTAGTTTTTCAGACTAATGAAGCCTAAAAAAATTGGCAAGGCTGGCTAATTGCCGATCGGAGTATATTTACTAACCGTAATCTTTCCAGAAAAATGTGGATGACAATTGGCGAACAAACTTTAGCAAATCGTCAATAAAAAGCAGCTTTTTGGCGCTTAATCTCGGCTTTTTTGATGGCAATAAAACAGCATTTAAGATACCCTGGATTTGACAATGAATTAAAAAAGTCGGTGCTTTATCCTGAACAATGTTTAGGGTTGCAATATGTCACTAATATGCCCTTGAAAGTGAGGCAACGGATTGGGGGCTATCTAACTAAACAGTATACCCAAAAGCACGTCGATAGTCTTCAATTTGCCTCCCTCAATCGCTTGCTGGATCAATTAGTAGAATGTCTGTATCGCGGCGAACGCATTTTAGCTGCACCGATGCCAAAAGCTTATTCGATTCACCTACGGCATCTATTACTTTTATATTGTTTGGTCCTGCCTTTTCAGATGGTGAAAGATTTGCAATGGTGGACAATTCCCGTTGTTGGGATAGTGTCTTTTGGGTTGTTTGGCGTTGAGGCGATCGGTTTAGAAGTTGAAAATCCCTTTGGATATGATGCTAACAATTTTCCCCTGAATCGGCTTTGCAAAAAGTTGCACAACGATACCGAAGAATTAATTGCTGCTGGAACCAAGCAAGACAGCATTGAAACATCAACAGGGAAAACCCATATTCAATGAGCAGATCCGTTGTGTAGGAGTTTGGCTGCACATAAAAAAGACAGGAATTTTTTGATAAGTAAGACTTATATCAAAGAAAACTTTTAGAGTCTCGACTTCTTTAAAAAGTCGGGACTCTGGGTCTTCTGTAATATAAAAACTAAAATCGATTGACTTCCAGAGGTTGTGAAACAGATTCATGGTCTGATAGGTTTCTCTTTCTGCTAGCCATGCGACGTTCCGGGTCAATTCCCTCAAAGGTTGGCGGCAACCAAACTCGGACTACCAACAACACTCCCAAAACCAGCAAAAATGCGCCTGTTGATAATATTTGAACCCAGGGAGCTTCCAGCACTCCCCGCACTATCACTTCTCGCAAAACTGAGACAATACAAACTTCCACAGCCACCCCTATCGAAACGCGCTGCTCTTGCAAGTAAATAATTAGCAGCCGAAATAATTCCACCAAAACCAATAAAAATAGAATGTCGGCAGTCACTTGCTGAAAATTTAAAGGAGGCAGCAGCGAGAAAAACATTTCTCGCAGTTCGAGTACCATGAAACAGAACAAACCAATACACAAAGAAATTACAATTAAATCTTGAACTGTTTCGAGAGCGCTGACTATTAGTTTTAGATTCAACCATTGCGGGGGGTGATTAATCTGGTTATTTGAACGGTTTTGCATAGACGGCTCCTCCAATCTGTTTGACTTGTTTACAGCTTAAGTTAAAGTGAGCTTATCTTTGACAAAAAATCCGTTTAATTTATTTATAACCCTTATAAAAATTCCCTCTGTTGACAATTGCCCACAAACTTTTATTTACCGCGCTGGCGGGTTGACATTTTGCCAAAGCTTGTGGTAAATACGACCTCCGATTAGTAGATTTGACTGGTGAAAAGCAGAAGTCAAAATCCTAAAATGCTGCAACTGCTATAAAATAGGAAAATTGTAAAGAATTATTTACCACAGCTTGATAAACTCAAGCTAGCGACTCTCGGCTTTAATCATACAAAAGCCGGAAAGTCAACCGAAAAACCAAAAGTAATCCAGAGAGGATTGAACACAATGGCATTTGAACTCGCACCATTACCCTTCGCCGCTGACGCCCTAGAACCAGCTCATATGTCGGCTGAGACGTTTTCGTTCCACCACGACAAGCACCACGCTGCTTACGTGACCAATCTGAATAAACTGATTGAAGGGACTGAAATGGCGAGCAAATCCCTTGAAGAAATTGTCAAGGAATCTGCTAAAGACCCATCCAAAGCAGGCATTTTTAACAATGCAGGTCAAGTTTGGAACCACAATTTTTTCTGGAATTCTCTCACACCGGGCGGCGGCGGCACTCCCACAGGAGCTTTAGCTGACAAAATTAACGCCGACTTCGGCAGCTTCGACAAATTCAAAGAAGAATTCAAGACTGCTGCGACAACTCAGTTCGGTAGCGGCTGGGCTTGGCTGGTTGTGGACCACGGTACTTTGAAAGTTACCAAAACTGCCAACGCCGACACCCCGGTAGTACACGGCCAAACTCCGTTGCTGACTTTGGATGTGTGGGAACACGCTTATTATTTGGATTTCCAAAACCGCCGTCCCGACTACATTACTAATTTCTTGGATAATTTGGCTAACTGGGATTTCGCAGCAGCAAATTTGGCTGCGGGTTAGTAGCATCTGAGTTTGAGGACTAAAGTCCTTACTACACAACTTCATAGGTTGGTAGTGAGGACTTTAGTCTTTGTTGAGATGAGTATTAATTAACTTAAGTTTGACGGGCGCGGTGCAACGCAGGGTGGAGCGGTGAAAATAAACCTCGAAGCCGATCGAACTTCCAAATATGGGTTAAAAATTTCATAAATTGGGTTATACTGTAATCGGTAACTCTTTTACGAATTTTGTAGTTTCAGTGGCTGTTCGCGCGATGACCTCTTCACCAACCATAGCACCCGTTCGATCGAGTCAAGTTACCCGCAAACCTTATCCCAACTATCGGGTAATAGTCCTCAACGACGATTTCAACACATTTCAGCACGTTGTGGAATGTTTGACCAAATACATTCCAGGGATGACGAGCGATCAAGCTTGGAAACTCGCCAACCAAATCCACCACGAAGGCCAGGCCACCGTCTGGGTTGGCCCGCAAGAGCAAGCAGAACTTTATCATATGCAATTGAGCCGTGCTGGACTGACAATGGCTCCGCTAGAGTCTACTTGAAAAGTGTCTAGAGGGCCGAAAGTTCGATCGTTTTTCGGTAATTAATGTGAAATTGATAGGATGTCCGCTGAGGCGACGGAGATTGGGATTTAAGAGGCGATCGTAATTTTGCCAATCATTCCCGCCTCTGTATGTCCGGCTACCGTACAGCGCAGGTTGTAACTTCGCGATTTCATGGGTACAAACACCCATTCTGCCATAGCGCCCGGTTTAAGTTCCAATTCGTGAATCGTTCCTTTAATTTCCACCTTACCCGCTTCAACTTTTTGAGTCCAATTCGCATCAGCAAAGTTTTTGCCAGTGAAATAATGTTTCTGCGAACTGGGATTTTTTAGCACTAATTTATAGCGCTTGCCCGATTCAGATTCTAGCAGAGTGGGAAAAATTTGAGTTCCCCAGCTTCGTTACCTAAACTAACAGTAATTTCGGTGACAGGTTGCCGAGACAAATCACCGGCAGCACTAGCAATGGCCGCCGGCATCAAGATTGTGCTCAAACATAAAATTACTCCCAAAATCACCTTGAGAGCTTGTTGTAACCGCTGGTTGCGGTAGAATTTGCTTAATTGCAAACCGAGTAAATTGATCGTGGCTGTTATGAATACTGACTAATGACTAATGAATACTGACTGCTGACTTAATTCGATCGCCAAACTTCATCCCAAGGCCCGCCCCCAACTTCCAAACCCGATAAAGAGCTGTGAGCCTCTAAGATAATTCTAGAACGCTGCTTGCCATCGTTTTCCACATTTCCCCCCAACAACTCTCGCAGTTGCAAGCGCAATTCGCCGTGCGTCGTATCCCGGCAGCCAAAAGCCATGCCTTTTTCTGTAGGAGTTCGCACATAAGTACCAGGACTGTTTGTAGTGCCAATCAACTCAACTTCAAATTGGCTGTTTCTAGCCTGCATTTTCCAGCTTCCCCAAGGTTCAATATTCCAACTAACTTGCGAATTCCAAGGCACAAATTCGTAAAATTTGCCTCGGTAATGCAGACCAACCATTGCTACGGATTCCATCCACCACAGCACGCCCCGCTTGCCGCCACCAGCAGTTAAAGCTAAATCATTTTCGCCTTGAAAACAATTGCAATTAATCCAAAACCACTTTTGCGGAAAAGCACCGCCCCAGTTTTTTTCGCTGTAAGCGGGAGCATCTTTAAATTCGTAGCGTTGGCCGTTCCAATCAATCCAGCCCGTGGCTAAACCGTGAGCCATTAAAATTTGCCATCCCGGCTCAAATACGGGGAGAAAAGATAGCATTCCCGCCGTAGATTTCTGGATTTCCTCAGAGTTTCCCCAGCCATAAATAGGTTGAATTTCGTACTGCCAAAAACAGCGGCTACCACTTCCCGGATCGTGCAGATAACCTTGATTCAAAGTAGCAGTAGCTTGATAGCCTTCTTCGACGCGGCTGTCGAATACTTGCGGCTCTAAATATTGGGGTTTAATTTGTAAATCTGTTTTGCCCCAATGTCCGAAACCTAAGCTTTCTCGGTGCGCCCAAAACTTATTTACATCGGGGAAAGTGCGGCACAAATAGCTATCTTCCGGGCCGAGAATTTGAGCTGCACCGCCACTGTAAGGTTGACCGCCTCTGGGGTCTTCGATGGAATACATGAATGCAAATGATTGTCCGTGAATCGGTAATGTTATTCGGTAGTACCAGCCTTCAAAAAAGCGCCGGGAACTGCCGTCCCAGTGGTATCCGCTGTGGGGAGTTTCAATAGTTTTGAGTTTTGAAAGTGAATTTGACATAAAATTACCACTAGCATGACAGGGAATTCACGGATAACTGTTTCTTCCTTCTTCCTTCTTCCTTCTTCCTTCTTCCTTCCTTTATGTCTTTAGCACTTTGGCGATCGCCCTTAGCTCGCGCGCTCCACCGCAACCGCAGTCTTGCTTTTGCCCGTTACTTGCAACTAGCAACTGTTCGCGCCACCGGGCGTCCGGCAAACCGCACTGTGGTGTTTCGAGGCTTTTTAGCAGATACTAATCAGTTGAAATTTATTATAGATATTCGCAGCCAAAAGGCCGAGGAAATTAACCTCTATCCTTGGGGGGAAATTTGCTGGTATTTCCCGACAACTCGCGAACAATTTCGGATTGCTGGAAAGCTAGTTTTGGTAGGGGCAGATTATCCAGAGGCAGAGTTGTACTTATCGCGGTGCACAACTTGGCAGGAGCTTTCTGAGGCGGCTAGATCGCAGTTTGCTTGGCCGCAGCCCGGGGATGACAAAGCCGACGCTAGTGCTTTTGATTCTGCTTCCCCAAATGCCATCGAGCCGCTGCCTAATTTTTGCTTGCTGTTGTTGGAACCGGAAACGGTGGATTTTTTGGAGTTGCGGGGGGAACCGCAAAATCGGTCGCTTTATCGGCGCGACGGGGAGGGAAATTGGTCTATGCGATCGGTTAATCCGTGAAAAATTAAAGTGAAAAATTAAAAATTAAAAATTAAAAACAGAGATTGGGATTTTTAACTTTTAATTTTTCACTCCTCAGATGCCGGTGCCGTCAAAAAACTCTTGAATTGCTTTATCTTTTAACTGACAAGTGGTGGCAACAGCTAATTGGGTTTTTTCAGCTACAGCTACATTGCTGGTTTGATTTAAAGTTGGGAATGCTGAAGGCGAATTGGGAACAGAATTTAAGGAGACAGATGCTTGAGGAAGCAAACTTTTTACTTGCTGTTCGAGGGATTCGATACGATCGAGCAAAGAGCGAATTACCACAGCTTCCGAATCCGGCAAACTGCCGTGTTCTAGGGGATTGACGCGCACTCCCGATCGATAGACGATGCGGCCGGGAATCCCTACCACTGTACAGTCAGATGGTACGTCGCGGAGCACGACGGAACCGGCGCCGATGCGGACGTTATTGCCAATTTGCAGATTGCCGAGTACCTTGGCGCCGGCACCTACAACTACGTTTTCGCCGACGGTAGGGTGACGCTTGCCACTTTGTTTGCCAGTACCGCCAAGGGTGACACCTTGGTAAATTAGGGCAAAATCGCCGATAATTGCTGTTTCGCCGATCACAACCCCCATACCGTGGTCGATGAAGACGCTTTTGCCGATGGTTGCCCCTGGGTGGATTTCAATTCCGGTCAAAAAGCGAGCAATGTGGGAAATCAAGCGGGGGATGAAGGGAAGTCCCAACACATAAAGCCAGTGTGCGAGGCGGTGCAGCACTAGGGCCTGAAGACCGGGGTAGCAAAATAAAACTTCCAGCCAGTTGCGAGCGGCAGGGTCGCGATCGAAAATTATACTGAAGTCAGCTCTAAGAGTCTTTAGCACTTTCGGAGTTACCTATTTTGGTTAAACACGCCACTTTCGATTTTACATTTTACTGGATGGGGGAAGTGAGCGGTCGATCGGGAGAGGGGAGAGTGGGGTAGAATTTGACGACTTTTTATGGTGGCTATGCAACAGCGCCGCTGCGTTCTATTCCTGTACTGAGATTGTATAGTTAGACTTGACTCCGGGTTCGACAGTACCTACCCAAAGCTTGTAAGAGCCTGCTTGCCAGTCAGAATCAAGTAGGCCAGCATCTTTATTCTGACCTATATCGTCTCCGCAGCGCACCGCATTACCGGGGCCTTGTACGAGTAAGGTTGTGTCCTTGCCTCCGCTGTTGACTTGGAGTGTGAGTTTTGAAAATTTTTCCTGCAAGACTATGATGTGGTCGGGAGTTGGGGTGGCAAAACCCAAACATTTGTTTTTGTGGCGATCGGCGTTGGCGATGACAGATAGAGAGTACGATCCGCCTGTGGAACCTCTCAAAACTGCTGTTGGGGCTGCAAAACCTCGCGATAAAGTTAAAGTGCCGAAATTGGCTGTTTCTGCTAAAACTGGTAGGGCGACGATCGCGGCGATCGCAGCCAAGAGCGCACCGTTTTTGAAATTGGCTGGCTGATTAAACAACATGGCAATACTCCTCGGTCACAACTTAAAACCACAACTCAGAATTTACCCATCGCAGCCCCTAGAATCCAACCTGGGGAGGAAGAATAATTTTTTTTAAATTAGTTCAAAACCTCCTGGGTTCTCTTCCTTATGTCTATCAGGACAATCCCTGTACGATCGCGCTCGCTTGTGCCACTCGGATTTCTGCCACAGGCGAGCGACTCATGTCCGAAATTGTACGGTGTCAAGATGATAAATTTGATACTCCTAGCCTTGCTGTTGGCGATCGGTTCCCTATTGACACAGACCTTGGTATTGTTACCTATAGGCCTATCTGGCTGGCTCCACCTCCCTAATTGGCTGAGCCTGACCTTGATTTTTCTGGCTATTTCTTGGTGCTTGGGGGATTAGTTACCAGTCATGAGTTATTAATGATTAGTCAAAAGTTAATCATCAATTATTCCCCTTCCCCCAAGAGTCAAGGCCCGATTGTCCCCGGTTTGATGATGTATACTTCACAATTGACAATCAGCAATCTAAAATCTAGGATTTGACATCTACCTATAGAATGATGCAACGACAAGTTTATTCGATCTCAGCATTTCACTCTTCAGACAAAACCCTGGCAGAAACTCCTAAGAAACAGGAGCGTCCGATACACCGGGCGATAGTGTTAATGCTGGTGGCAACAGGTTTGCTGGGCCTGCACGCTAGTCGGCTGGTGGAATTACAACTGATACAAGGGAAGCAAAACCGGGAACGAGCCGAAAACAATCGCGTTCGCCTAGTGCCAATGGCGGCGAATCGCGGACACATTATCGATCGCAAAGGCAAGTTGCTAGCGGCAAACAATTTAGCTCGATCGGTATATTTGTGGCCGAGAGAACAAACGCCGGAACAGTGGAAAGCGACAGCAGAAAAGTTGAGTCCGTTGGTTAAAATGCCGGTACAAGAAATTTTAAAAAAAGTAAAAGAGGTCGATCCTCAATCCTACAGACCGGTGCGGCTCAAGCAAGCCATGCCGCCAGAGGTATTTGTGCCGCTAGCAGAAGAGGTGGGACAAATGCGGGGAGTGGAAGTGCGGCCAGAAGCGAACCGCTACTATCCCGAAGGCAGTTTGGCGGCTCACGTGATCGGATATATTGGCGAAGCTACCGCAGCAGACTTGGAAGCTCATCCGGAATACCCGATGGGGATGATTGTCGGTCAGATGGGCATAGAAGCGAGTTCTAACCAGAAGATTGCGGGAGTTTGGGGCGATCGGCTGATCGAGGTAAATGCCCAAAATCAAGAATTACGGCTGATGGGAGAGACACCGCCCAAACCCGGTGAGGCGGTGCAGCTAACCATAGACTTGGAAATGCAAAAAGCAGCCGAAAAAGCCCTGGGGAACCGCCGGGGAGCAGTAGTGGCGCTGGATGTCAAAACCGGGGCGGTATTAGTTATGGCCAGCCACCCGACTTTTGACCCCAATCTGTTTACGCGAAAAATCACTAAGGATGAGTGG
Source organism: Microcoleus sp. MON1_C1 (assembly GCF_036701945.1). NCBI lineage: Bacteria > Bacillati > Cyanobacteriota > Cyanophyceae > Oscillatoriales > Microcoleaceae > Microcoleus > Microcoleus sp. MON1_C1. The sequence continues at coordinate 8,882 of NZ_JAUBRO010000036.1, forward strand.
GAAACTCTTCAAGATCCGCAAAATCCATTTTTGAATCGGGCGATGCAAGGCTATCCCCCCGGTAGCACGTTTAAAATTGTGACTTCTGTCGCGGGTCTGGAGTCGGGCAAATTTTCGCCGGACTCAATTCTCGGTACTTCGTCTTACATTACTGTGGGGGGAATTGATTTTAACGAACACAGCGGCGGTTACGGCGACATCGGCTTTCGGGATGCTTTGGCTTTCAGCAGCAATACGTTTTTTTATCAAGTGGGGATTAGTACGGGGCCGGAGCAAATTTCTAAGTGGGGACACCGCTTGGGAATTGGCAAGGATACGGATTTGAATCTTTTGGGGCTAGGCGGCGGCACTCACGGTCAACTCCCGACGCCGGAGGAGAAGGAGAAAATTTATAAAGAACCTTGGTATGCGGGTGATACGGTAACGATGTCGATCGGTCAGGGGTTGGTGTTGGTAACTCCTTTGGAGGCGGCGGTGATGGTAAGTTCGATCGCTAACGGCGGCTATCGGGTGAAGCCCCATCTTTTGACTTCTATGACCGGCACAGCGGAGACTCAACGGGTACATACGGGGATGAAACCTTCAACAATTCAGGTGGTTAAGGAAGGACTGATCGCTGTGGTTGCCGAGGGTACGGGACAGGGGATGAATGACGGTTCGATTCCGATGACGGCGGGCAAAACAGGGACTTCGGAGGTTATTGGACAGGAGGATCACTCTTTGTATGTGGCCTTCGGGCCTGCTGACAAGCCGGAAATTGCGATCGCCGCGGTTGTGGAAAATGGCGGTTATGGTTCTGTTGCCGCGGCCCCGATCGCCAAAGAGGTGTTTCAAGCTTATTTTGGGAAACCGAAAAAGGTGAAGGAGCCAGTAGTGATTGCTCCTTAGTTATTGGGGATTGGGCATTGGGAATTGGGCATTGGGAATTGGGCATAGTTTCTTCCTTCTTCCTTGTTCCTTCTTCCTTGTTCCTTCTTCCTTCTTCCTTGTTCCTTCTTCCTTCCTTCTGACTAATTGAGCCGCATAAATATTGTAGCTTTGCGAATTCCTGCGATCTCTCCCGTACTGGTGACGGTGAGCGATCGCAAGTGGTCGAACAATGGTCTTGCCGAAAGTTCAATTAACCTCAACAGCGGGATTTGTTTTTCCCAAATTGCCCTGCTGGAGGGCCAGTCTAAATAAAAATAGCCGTCGTTAGATGGTGGTAGCGGTTCAATGCTGGTTTGAAAATCTTGATTGGCAACTAAAGAGCCTGTTTCTGCTGCTTCTAGTGCTGCGTCCATTGCTTCTACTGAAGTGGTGAAAATTTCGTATTTGCCGACGGTGGCTCGGACTCCTTTTGCCTCAGTTTCGAGCGCACTTTTTCTATTATTTTCTTTACCATAATTGGGACTTGTTGTCAACTGCGTCCAAGCGGTAATTTTCTGGTTTCTCAGACTGAAGCTGCCGATGCTGTATTCTTTGCTGCGGGCAATTTCATCGAGTTTGTCGATCGCCTTTTGGGAATCAGCAGATTTTTCGGCGGCGAAAATCCAGTCAGCACTATTTGACGAATTCGGAAGCACTGCTAAAGCGTATTCTCCTTGTACCCAGTCAAATATATCCTGCGGCAAGTTGACGCCCCAAAGTTGCTGAATATCTGCCAGGGCGCGATCGACTAATTTTGAGGCTTCAGGGTTAGTGGACACCGCAGATGACAAATCAGCCCAAAAATTCTTTAAATCGGTGCTGGCGACGGCGAAAGGACTGGCTGAGGGAATGTACTGCAAGGCTTGCACAGGTTCGGAGAGTGTGGGAGAAGCTGTGTTTTCTCGCGATGTCACTAAAGCAGTTTGAGCCAGCAATCCCCGTCTGTTGACTCCGACAGCAACTGCGAGAGAATTAAGAGAAACTTGAGGATTTTGCTCGGTTGCTGACTGCGGGAGATTGACAAATGCTAAAGCAATTCTGCCTTGAGTTAGCTGCTGCAAAGCTTTTTGATATTCCGGGCTATTATTGAGATTTAGAGTGGCTGCTTCAACGTTATTAATTGCATCTCGAATCACATTCGGACTGTTGGCAAATAAAACAAAACTGGGGTTATTTCCAGAATTTGAACTGCCGCCGATGGCCGCTGTTGCGAAGCTACGCGGCAAAGTTGAATTCGGCAGGGAAAACTGGTTGAAAGGCGAAATGGTAGCGGATTTTTTGTTAGCTGTAAGCGATTTTTTGTAAGTTAGTTGGATGCCTTTATAGAGTTCCGACTGCACTGTTTTATCTGCCCGAGATTGTTTTCGCCAGTAGGAGTCGAGAAATTGTTGGCTGCGATCGATATTTTGGGAAGAAACGGCTAGCAAAAACCCACTTTCTTTGCCGTTGCTGCTGTCGCCATCCAAATCGGGCGTTGTGATGGCGAGAGTAATTTCGTCACCTATCCAAGGTTGGATATCTCGACTGTAATCCAGGCCTGTATTGGCGAGGAAACTTTTTTTGATTTGCTCAAATTCTGCGTGCGATCGACTTCTTTCTTCGGGAGTGGCAAAAACTTGTCGCAATGCTTCGAGGCGATCGGGATTTACAAGCATTGATGCTAACAAAGGTGCTTGTTTCGAGACAAACACAGCCGCAGCCGGAGTAGTTGTCGGCCCGCCAGCGAGCAAATTCAGGGGAGTTTGAGTTGTCAGCCAGTAAAAACCGCCGGCACTGAAGCCTAAGAGCGCCAAAACGCCAGCAATGAGGAAAGAAAAGAACGATCGCAGCTTCATACAACAAGGACTAATGACCACAGTCTATTATTAACTAGAGTAGCGCATGACCCTAGCTGTCTGCAGATACTTTTTGTGCGGTTCGCAAAATAAAAAGATAAACTAAAATATACTCAAGCTTTAAAAGCCAAGTAAAATGCTAACAATATCAACGCCCGCCGAACAGCGAGTTTTACTGCAAAATATCAGTTGGCAATTATATGAAAGCCTGCTAGCGGAACTCGGCAACAAACGTTCCACCCGAATTGCTTATCATCAAGGTCAATTAGAAATTATGGTGCCGCTACCGGAACATGAAAATCGCAACAGGCTGATCGATCGCTTAATTGTAACTCTCATAGAAGAACTCAATCTTGAGTACAACCCCTTTGGCTCAATGACTATTAAAAAACGCAAAAAAGCAGCGGGTAAAGAACCAGATTCATGCTATTATATCCAAAATGAAGCACTGGTCAGAGGGAGAACAGAATTAGACTTTGCTCAAGATCCGCCGCCCGATTTAGCACTGGAAATTGATATTACCAGCAGTTCCTTAAATCAATTCGATTTATATGCAGATTTAGGCGTACCAGAAATTTGGCGGTACGACGGACGAAGCATCAAGTTTTATCAATTGCAAAATGGCGAATATGCCGAGTGCAATTTTTCCCGGGCTTTCCCGATGCTACCGACTGCAAAAGTTGACGAATTTATCGATCGCTGTCAAACTACAGGCGCAACCGCAGCAGTGCGAGAATTCCGGGAATGGGTAAAAAATCAGTAATTGTGCAGTCTACCACCGCACTCCTCGCGCATCGGAAAAATCGGCATCTAGAACCGCCCCAGGATCGAATACAGCATCAGTTAAATCAGCTTTTCTAAACGACGTTATCGACAATTTTTCTATTTGTTCAACAGCGATAAAAAAGCCGATCGCCGTTAACCCAAGAATTACCCCAGAAACCAAAAATAAGACAATTCCCCGGATAGTATCCCCGCCCAAAAATGTCACAATACCGCTAGCCCCGATCGCAGCAGCAGCCCCAGCCACAGCCCCCGCCACAATTCCAGCCTCGCCCCGAGTCGCAGCAATCGCCGTCGCAGCGGTTCCAGCCACCGCCACAGCCCCCGCATCCGCCCCGGCAATAAGTCCAGTCAAAGCCCCAGCCGCCGTCACTATCACCGCCGTTACCCCAGCCCTAGCAATCAAATTTCTCACCCGCCTGCGGCTTTGTCCGGTTCTGACACCCTGAAAATTTGCCCCCCTCAAAATCGCCCCGGTGAAATTGCAGCCTCGAATGTCGCAACCGCTGAAATTCGCCCCTGACAAGTCAAGGCCTTTAAAAGAACGGTTCCGCAAGTTTTGGTTAGCAAAATTGAGATTTCGAGGTTGAGTCATTCGATTTTAGATTTTAGATTTTAGATTTTAGATTATAGATTTTAGATTAACAAACCCATTGCGCCTGGGATTTTAGATTTTAGATTGTAGATTTTAGATTAACCAAGCACAGGGCATTTAGAATAAAGCCTGTGGTTTATAACGACTTTCCATGTCTCCCATCTCCGAATCTCCATTTTCCCCCGAACAAATTGCCGGTGAAAGACTCACTCCTGAAGAATATGAAGAAATCGTTCAGCGTCTAGGTCGCCATCCTAATAAAGCTGAATTGGGAATGTTCGGCGTTATGTGGAGCGAACACTGCTGTTACAAAAATTCGCGGCCGCTATTAAAACAGTTTCCCACAGAGGGCGATCGAATTCTCGTCGGACCCGGAGAAAATGCCGGCGTCGTAGACTTGGGAGACGGCTTGCAACTCGCCTTCAAAATTGAATCCCACAACCACCCGTCAGCAGTCGAACCTTTCCAAGGTGCAGCAACGGGTGTCGGCGGGATTCTCCGCGATATCTTCACAATGGGTGCACGCCCGATCGCACTTTTAAATTCCCTGCGTTTCGGCAACTTAGACGATGCTAAAACTCAGAGATTGTTCAAAGGCGTAGTATCGGGAATTTCTCATTATGGAAATTGCATCGGAGTACCCACAGTTGGCGGCGAAGTTTACTTCGATCCTGCTTATTCCGGCAACCCATTAGTTAACGTCATGGCCTTGGGTTTAATGGAAACTCAAGAAATCGTCAAATCCGGGGCATCCGGCATCGGAAATCCCGTCCTTTACGTCGGTTCCACTACCGGGCGAGATGGCATGGGAGGAGCAAGTTTTGCCAGTGCAGAATTGACAGACAAATCAATGGACGATCGCCCCGCAGTCCAAGTAGGAGATCCATTTTTAGAAAAATCCTTAATTGAAGCTTGTTTAGAAGCATTCAAAACTGGTGCAGTCGTCGCCGCCCAAGACATGGGCGCAGCCGGAATCACCTGTTCCACATCAGAAATGGCAGCCAAAGGCGGCGTCGGCATTGAATTCGATTTAGACAAAGTTCCCGTTCGAGAAAGCGGCATGATTCCCTACGAATACCTGCTTTCGGAATCCCAAGAACGGATGTTGTTTGTTGCCCAAAAAGGACGCGAACAGGAATTAATCGATATTTTCCACCGCTGGGGATTGCACGCCGTAGTCGCGGGTACAGTCATCGAAGAGCCGATCGTCCGAATTCTCTTTAAAGGCGAAATCGCGGCGGAAATTACCGCGACTGCTTTGGCAGATAACACGCCAATTTATCACCGAGAACTGTTGACAGAGCCGCCAGAATATGCTGAAAAAGCATGGGAATGGACGGCGGATTCCCTGCCACAATCTACAGTTACAGGTATCGAAATTAACGGCAATTTCCAAACTTGGAATCAGATTTTGCTGACGCTTTTAGATACTCCCACCATCGCTTCTAAACGCTGGGTTTATCGCCAATATGACCATCAAGTGCAAAACAATACTGTTGTTTTACCGGGAGGCGCTGATGCTGCGGTTGTCAGATTGCGTCCGCTAGAACCTTGCCAATCTTCCCATGCTAAGGAGTTAGAAGAACCCCCCCTTGCTAAGGGGGATCTACAGAGAGAAGATGCTGTTTCTCTAGCTTCTGAAAGCAAACAGGAAGAAGAGGTAATTCCTCTATTTACAAAGGCACAAGGTAGGGAAACTCCAAAACTTTCTCCCCCCCTTAGCAAGAAGGAAGCGCCGCCGGGGATTATTCCCGGAGTTGCTGCAACCGTTGATTGCAATTCTCGTTATGTTTATCTCGATCCTTATGAAGGTGCAAAAGCAGTCGTAGCGGAAGCAGCAAGAAATTTGAGTTGTGTGGGTGCTGAACCTCTGGCAGTTACTGATAATTTGAATTTTGGCAGTCCCGAAAAGCCGATCGGATATTGGCAGTTAGCGTCAGCTTGTCGCGGGATTGCTGATGCTTGTCGCGAGTTGGGAACGCCTGTGACTGGCGGCAATGTTTCTCTTTACAATGAAACGGTTGATGCTGAGGGAAATCCTCAACCAATTTATCCGACTCCGGTAATCGGAATGGTGGGGTTAATTCCCGATTTGAAGAAGATTGCGGGCCAAGCTTGGTTAAAGAAAGGTGATTTAATTTATGTGCTGGGAATTGGTGAATCATCCCCAAACTCAGAAGTTTCATCTGAAAGCTCAAAAATCGATACTTCTCCTACTCTGGGAGGTTCGGAATATTTAGCGGCAATTCACGGGATTGTAGCTGGGAAACCGCCAAGGATAGATTTTGAGTTGGAAAGAAAAGTGCAATCGGTTTGCCGCGAGGGAATTCGGCAAGGTTGGGTAGGTTCTGCCCATGATTGTGCGGAAGGTGGAATTGCGATCGCCCTCGCGGAATGCTGTATCTCGGCTAAAATGGGTGCGGAAATTCATCTCAGTTCTAATTCAGCAAATGTCAGCCGCTGGGATGAAATTTTGTTTGGTGAAATGGGCAACTGCATTGTAGTTTCAGTGGCACCGAAAAATCAAGAAATTTGGGAGTCTTACCTGCAAGAACATTTGACCAAAATGTGGCAGAAAATTGGTTTAGTTTGCTGTGCTGAATCACCTTTGCGGGTTGTGAGTGCTGACAATCAAGTGTTAATTGAGGTGGCGATGGGTGATATGGGCGATCGGTTCTATAATGCGATCGAGCGTCGGATTGCATCTGTTTGACAACATGAAATTTCGAGCACCCTAAATCCCCCTTAAAAAGGGGGACTTTGAATACTCTTGTCCCCCCCTTCTTAAGGGGGGCTAGGGGGGATCTCCGGGTTTAAAGACACACCTGAGATACCCGACTTCTTACAAAATTCACGATTCTGGCAAAAACCTATTACAGAAGTCGGGGTTCTTGCACACTATACAATATAAACAATATCATTCCTAAAACAAATGATTTGCTGTCTTAATCCCGACTGTCAAAAACCTGAAAACCCCGACGGACAAACATATTGCATCAGTTGTGGTCTTCAACTCGTACCCATCCTGCGAAATCGTTTCCGCATGATCAAACTCCTCGGTCAAGGTGGCTTCGGCAGAACCTATTTAGCAGAAGATATTGATCGACTCAATCAACCCTGTGTCGTTAAACAATTAGCACCAGATGTCCAGGGAACTTGGGCGATTAGCAAAGCGGTAGAATTATTTCAGCAAGAAGCCAGACAACTGCAACAGCTAGGACAACATCCCCAAATTCCATCACTAGATGCCTATTTTGAACAAGACAAATATTTGTATCTAGTACAACAGTTTGTGGATGGGGATAATTTGTTGACGCTTTTCCAAAATCAGGGAATTTGGCAAGAAAACCAAGTTAAGCAACTCTTACTCGAACTTCTACCTGTTCTCAAGTTTATTCACGAACAAAAAATTATTCACCGAGATATCAAGCCTGAGAATATTATGCGCCGTCGCAGCGACGGTTTGTTAATGCTAATTGATTTCGGAGTTTCCAAACAGTTGTCGGGAACAGTGATGTCGAGACTGGGAACGCAAATTGGTTCGCATGGTTATGCACCGCTTGAACAAATGCAAGGGGGTGAAGCTTATGCAGCCAGCGATTTGTTTAGCTTGGGGGCGACGGCTTTTCATCTAATGACGGGGGTACATCCTTATGGTTTGTGGACAGAACACGGTTATAGCTGGACAGGAAATTGGCAGCAACATTTGAAAACTCCCATAGATCAGCGATTGGAATTGATTTTATCTAAGTTGTTGGCAAAAGATATCCAGCAGGGCTATCAATCAGCAGAGGAAGTTTTAATAGATTTTCAACGTCAGTCAACGCCAAATTTTATACAGACTTTAAAAAAGTTTGACTTTGACACGGTGACAGTTGATGTGCGGGGTAATATAACTAGCCATCAACACCGTCAAGCACAATTTTTTAGGGAAAATTTAGGTAGCGGTGCAACCTTAGACATGGTAGCAATTCCTGGTGGCCGTTTCGTGATGGGTTCTCCCAATACGGAAGCAAGGCGAAGTAACAATGAAGGGCCGCAGCGTACTGTTTATATCTCTCCTTTTTTTATGGGTAAATATCCCATTACTCAAGAACAGTGGGAAGTAGTGATGGGGAATAACCCTTCTCATATCAAAGGTTTGAAACGTCCTGTAGAACAAGTAAGCTGGAATAATGCTCTGGAATTCTGCCAGAAAATTTCTCAAAAAACCGGCAAGATTTATCGCTTACCTTCGGAAGCCGAATGGGAATATGCTTGTCGCGCCGGAACTACAACGCCTTTCTATTTTGGCGAGACAATTACCCCGGATTTAGTTAATTATGATGGCAATCATCCCTACGGTTCTGCGCCGAAGGGACTTTACCGCAAACAAACAACGGATGTGGGGAGTTTTGGGCCGAATCCGTTTGGTTTGTATGATATGCACGGGACTGTTTGGGAATGGTGCAGCGATAAATGGCACGATAATTATAGTGGCGCGCCGACTGACGGAAGTTCTTGGGAAACTGGAACAGATAATAACCGAGTGCTGCGTGGTGGTGGCTGGAACTGCAATACGGTCTATTGCCGTAGTGCCTATCGTGGCAGGCATTGGGCGGGGGCGGTCCATCGCAGCAGGCACCTGGGTTTTCGCGTTGCGGTAGCGTCGGTTTCTTCCTCGTCCTAGTTTCCGCCTAGTAGTGGTAGGGTGCGTCGCCCGCAACAATCTACAAATCAAATCGACAATCTCGCAGCGACACACCGCGAGAGTCAGTCAGGTGCGTCGCCATCTCAAACCTATAAATTCCATCGAATATCCCACAGATCCGCACCCTACAAACACTGTTGACCTGCTATCATCAAGATAGACGCATCGTAGGAAAACAACCGATGACACTAACAGAATTACTCCCTACTATTAGAAAACTGTCTGCGATCGATAAACGAGAGTTAATCCGTATTCTTATGGCGGAAGAAGATATCAGTGAGAATATTTTTCCTTTGGAACCTTACAAGACTTACTACTTACCAACTCCCTACGATACTTTTGGCGCTGGTGCAACTTTTATGCAGGCAATGAATCAGGCTAACAGCGACGAAAAGTGAGTATTATGCGATTTCAATACTCTACCAATCACCCCTCTCAAGATGAGTTTGACAGCTTACCGCGCATTCCCTTGATTCTGGCCACAATAACGAGAGAGTCGAAGTTGTTGGGTTAGTAGACAGCGGTGCAACACTGAGTGTATTGCCTTACCAAATAGGAATTCAGCTTGGCTTAGTGTGGGATGATAGCAAAGCCATTATTCGACTGGCCGGTAACGTGGGTAATCCACCAGCGATGCCAGTATTTTTCATGGCTGAAATAGGGGAGTTTGCTCCGGTAAGATTAGTATTTGCTTGGGCAAAAAGTGATAGTGTATCATTGATTCTGGGACAGACAAATTTTTTCTTAGAGTTTGACGTTCACTTTTATCGTTCTCGGCTTGAGTTTGATATTGAGCTGAAGCGTTAATTTCCACCATAATTTATTGGCACGGTTCACTCCTGTGATACTTATCCTTCAATTCAGTCACAGCCAACTATAGCTACACAATGTGGCTAACGCAGAATTAAGACAATTGACAGAAGATAAGAGTCAAATTTTATCTACTTTGTCCTATCCTTTTCAAAATCAAGCAGGTTTGGTTGAGACAGGTTCGTCGCCCCTTTTCTACTTTCGGCTGGAAGGGGATATTTGTATCGAAGTAGTTTGCGGTAGTTACAAAATTTTTCAAGAATTGGAATCGGCGGTTGAAACCGCGTCTACACCAACGAAAACCTGATGGTGCGTGGGTTGCAGCTTTAGGGTGCGTCGCCATCTACAATCTCCAAGTAAGATGCAAATCTCACATATCCGCCCCCTACAAATTAGACTACTGGACGCACTCCGCCTTCATAACCGGGTTTTTTACCGAATCTGCGAGAGCGAACGAAGTATTTTCATAAAAAAAAACCCGGTTTCTGGGCCCCATGCGTAAGTCCTATACAATATAAACAATATCATTCCTAAAACAAATGATTTGCTGTCTCAATCCCGACTGTCAAAAACCTGAAAACCCCGACGGACAAACATATTGCATCAGTTGTGGTCTTCAACTCGTACCCATCCTGCGAAATCGTTTCCGCATGATCAAACTCCTCGGTCAAGGTGGCTTCGGCAGAACCTATTTAGCAGAAGATATTGATCGACTCAATCAACCCTGTGTCGTTAAACAATTAGCACCAGATGTCCAGGGAACTTGGGCGATTAGCAAAGCGGTAGAATTATTTCAGCAAGAAGCCAGACAACTGCAACAGCTAGGACAACATCCCCAAATTCCATCACTAGATGCCTACTTTGAAGACAACAAATATTTGTATCTCGTACAGCAGTTTGTGGATGGGGATAATTTGTTGACGCTTTTCCAAAATCAGGGAATTTGGCAAGAAAACCAAGTTAAGCAACTCTTACTCGAACTTCTACCTGTTCTCAAGTTTGTTCACGAACAAAAAATCATTCACCGAGATATCAAGCCTGAGAATATTATGCGCCGTCGCAGGGACGGTGTGTTAATGCTGATTGATTTCGGAGTTTCCAAACAGTTGTCGGGAACAGTGATATCAAGACGGGGAACGCAAATTGGTTCGCATGGTTATGCACCGCTTGAACAAATGCAAGGGGGTGAAGCTTATGCAGCAAGCGATTTGTTCAGTTTGGGGGCGACGGCTTTTCATCTACTGACGGGGGTACATCCTTATGGTTTGTGGACGGAACACGGTTATAGTTGGACAGGAAATTGGCAGCAACATTTGAAAAGTCCCATAGACAAGGGATTGGAAGTGATTTTATCTAAGTTGTTGGCAAAAGATATCCAGCAGCGCTATCAATCAGCAGATGAAGTTTTAATAGATTTTCAACGTCAGTCAATACCAACTCCCGCACCGATACTAAACCCCACAGTCCCTGTGATTCCACAACACTCTTTGCCGTTACAAACTAACACAACAAGGCGAGGTTTATTGCAATTAGCGGGTTTTGCTGGGGGAGGATTTGCATTAGCCCTGCTGAGTCAAAGTTTGTTGAACAACAAATTTTCTTCATCTTCACCAAATCTTCCACCTCGCTCCAAAAATGAGCAGCCATCTCCTCAATCATCAGCTCAAAAATCCTATCCAAAAACTACAGCCAAAAAATCATCGCCTCAAGCATCCCCACAATCTGTAGCAAAAAGTCCATCGCCCAAACCATCTCCAAAACCATCTCCAAAACCTGCAACAGAAACTCCAAAACCTAAGTTATCTTCCAATGCTTTAAAAAGCTTTACTTTTGAAACAGTGACAGTCAACTCAACGGGGCAAATCGCCAACCGCCGTCAAGGAAAAGCACAGGCTTTTATAGAAAATATTGGGAATGGTATTAGTCTAGACATGGTAGCAATTCCTGGCGGCAGTTTTGTGATGGGTTCCCCCGATACCGAAGCCGGACGAAGTAGCTATGAAGGGCCGCAGCGTACCGTGAATATGCCTGCTTTTTTTATGGGTAAATATGAGCTCACTCAAGAACAATACCAAGCGGTGATGGGAAATAACCCTTCTGAGTTCAAAGGTGCGAAACTTCCTGTCGAAAAAGTAAGCTGGAATGACGCTGTGGAATTCTGCAAGCGGCTTTCTAAAAAAACAGGCAAGACTTATCGCTTACCTTCACAAGCGGAATGGGAATATGCTTGTCGCGCCGGCACTAAAACACCTTTCTATTTTGGTGAAACAATTACCCCGGATTTAGTTAATTATAATGGCAATAATCCCTACGCTGGGGCATCGAAGGGACTTTTCCGCAAACAAACAACGGATGTCGGGAGTTTTGGGCCCAATGCTTTTGGACTTTATGATATGCACGGAAATGTTTGGGAATGGTGCAGTCATCTCGACAACGATCGCAACGATCGCCCGGTGCGGTGCGGCGGTTCCTGGAACGACACTGCGGTGAATTGTCGCAGCGCCTATCGTCTTAGCAATTCGGCGGGCGATCGTTTCTCGGACATCGGTTTTCGCGTGGCTTTGGTTCCCGCCTAGTCTCCGGTTTTCGGTTCTTTGCTGTAGTCTCCCGCGAGGCCTCTTCTTTTAAGACTCGGCGGTTGAAACCGCGCCTACACGAGACTTTACCTGGATGGTGCGCGGGTTGAAGCCGTAGGGTGCGTCGCCCGAAACAATCTGCAAGTTCGATCGACCATTTCACAGGGACGCACCACAAATTAGTAAGGTGCGTCGCCCGAAACAATCTGCAAGTTCGATCGACAATTTCACAGCGACGTACCCTACAAATTAAACTGAAAAACTTATCTGCTCCGTGCTATTGCCATAACTAGCCGCGCCCAAATAGACTTTACATGACCGCACAGATTCCCATGATGATATAGTAGGTGAATTTTATGAATGAGTCAAGCTCGATCGCGCTTAAATTCTAATATTTCAAAAAGCCAGTGAAGCAATTTTATAATTTATTTTCCATTGCACGATCGCCTATTTTTTCGTTCCCTTCTGCTGGGACAAGAGTTTGACTCTTAAGCGATTGCAAGAGACTGCTGGCGAATTTAAAAATGGTTTCACCCTTCACCCCTAAAAATGGTGGCTCTGGACTAAATGTTTAATTAACCATATAGCTATTAACTAGCCAAAGCGAACCCAAATGCTGCATTCCAGATGTGAGGGGTAACAGCTTGGCGAATTCGCCAACAGTATTTTTCAATCACCGAATCCGTCGCCCACAATTAATCAAGGTTAATATAGGATCAGGGGGCGATCGATACTACAATGCCATTGAACGCCGCATCGCTTCTGTCTGAAATGCTACACGAGTTGGAAATAATGACAGATCCGTGGCAAGATTAAGGGAATGTTAAGTTATGCGACGCTTTCGCAAACAAGATTTCCCGCTGAAACTGTCCCCCTAACCCACCTTCCCCATTAGGAACCCACCCATCTATGATTCCCAACCATTCCTTCGCGGCTGACGAGCATTCTAACAAACCCGACAAGCCCGAGGAAGCTTGTGGCGTTTTCGGTATCTACGCACCGGGTGAAGATGTCGCCAAGTTGACCTACTTCGGTTTGTATGCTTTGCAGCACCGCGGTCAGGAATCAGCAGGAATTGCCACCTTTGACGGTGAAAAAGTCCACCTTCACAAAGATATGGGACTGGTTTCCCAAGTCTTTAACGAATCGAGTTTAGGTCACTTGCCCGGTAACTTAGCCGTAGGCCACACTCGCTACTCTACTACCGGCTCGTCGCGGGTTGTCAACGCTCAACCTGTTGTCGTCCAAACCCGTTTGGGAAGTCTCGCCTTAGCACATAACGGGAATCTTGTCAATACCAAAGAATTGCGGGAAGAATTGCTGTCTCGGAAGTGCGAATTTGTCAGCACGACGGATTCAGAGGCGATCGCAGTGGCGATCGGTTCCGAGGTAGACAAGGGCAAAGACTGGCTCGAAGCAGCGATCAGCGCCTTTGGTATGTGCCAAGGAGCCTTTAGTTTGACGATCGCCACCCCCCAAGGCGTGATGGGAGTCCGCGACCCCCACGGCGTCCGCCCGCTGGTAATTGGCATCCTCCCCACAACTCCGGTACGATACGTTTTAGCATCGGAAACTTGTGGCTTGGATATTATCGGTGCTGAATTTTTGCGGGACGTAGAACCGGGGGAATTAGTTTGGATTACAGAGGAAGGTATGGCTTCCTTCCACTGGAGTCAGCAGCAGAAGCGCAAACTTTGTATCTTTGAAATGATCTATTTTGCTCGACCCGACAGCCAGATGGAAGGTGAAAGTTTGTACAGCTACCGGCTGCGGATCGGGCGTTTGTTAGCAGCAGAATCTCCGGCTGATGCGGATATAGTCATCGGCGTTCCCGATTCTGGAATCCCGGCGGCGATCGGCTTTTCTCAAGCTTCCGGCATTCCTTACGCCGAAGGATTAATTAAAAACCGCTACGTCGGGCGCACTTTTATTCAACCGACTCAGACAATGCGGGAGTCAGGAATCCGCATGAAACTCAACCCTCTCAAAGATGTGTTGGAAGGGAAGCGAGTAATTATTATCGATGATTCGATCGTGCGCGGCACTACCAGCCGCAAAATCGTCAAAGCCTTGCGGGATGCTGGCGCGACCGCAGTTCACATGAGAATATCCTCGCCGCCGGTGACTCATCCTTGTTTCTACGGAATCGACACCGACAATCAAGATCAGTTGATTGCTGCTACTAAGTCAGTCGCAGAAATCGGCGCCCAAATAGGGGTTGATTCTTTGGCTTTCTTGAGTTGGGATGGAATGCTGAGGGCGACTAACGAAGACCCGATGAGTTTTTGTTCGGCCTGTTTCACCGGCGATTATCCGATCGACGTTCCAGAAGTGGTAAAACGGTCTAAGCTCATATTAGAAAAAGCTGGAACCTAGAAAATCAAAAAGCGGGAAAGCGATCGTCCGTCACTTTCCCCAATTTATGGATTTTCAAGTTTTTCTGGTAAGTCATTGCCAGAATGTGTGTAGAAATGTTACATTAACTTAGCTTTAGCAGTTCTTGCAGAATTTGTGAAGAGTAGTGAACAGTCGGTTGGGTAGAACTTGTGTGAAACCCAACACTGGGATTTTAGATTGGAGATTGCAGATTTGAGATTTGAGATCTGTCCTTCAATCTAAAATCGCCAATCTAAAATCGATGGTTTTTTCCTACACTCTCGTTCACAATTGCTGCTCGAAACGCTGTATGCTACCTGCAGACTGGAGGTAGTTCCTCCAGATGTCCACTCTCAGATGGAAGTCGCATTTCGCACCAACAACGGGCACATGAGATTTTTTCAGATAACAGGGTCGATCGCACTAATTTTTCCCACACAAGTATTCCACAAGCCAACTTGCTTGAGAATCGCGGACGGGCTGTTCATGCGAACTAAAGAACTTTAGGAACCCTTGCAGAGTAAAAATATGGCTCCTTGCAGTTTGAAGCAGTGATTTCACCTGCATAGGGATACAACCCCCCGACTCCTGTCCGGGAGAGCCAAAAAATTTAGATCTTAGTTAAGCCCCCAGATTCATCTGTGGAGTGAATCTAAAATCTAAAATCTAAAATCTAAAATCGATTGACTGTTACAAGGCGGAATGCGGTTTCTCAAGTCAGCTTAAATCGGAAACTTCGTGCAATCAAATACTGTTCTCAATCCCCCGAGCAATCAAGACTCGTCCTCTCGTACAACAGAGTTACCTTTTACTCTTCAAGATATCAAGGCAGCCATTCCAGCCCACTGTTTTGAGCCCTCGGCATGGAAATCTCTGGCTTATTTCTTTTTAGATATTGGCATCATCGCCGGTTTGTATGCGATCGCCTACACCGTCGATTCCTGGCTGTTTTACCCAATCTTTTGGTTGATGCAGGGAACCATGTTTTGGGCATTGTTTGTAGTGGGCCACGACTGCGGACACGGTTCATTTTCTAAGAGCAAATGGCTCAACAACCTGATCGGACACCTCTCCCACGCTCCAATTCTCGTGCCCTTCCACGGTTGGCGGATTAGTCACAGAACCCACCACGCAAATACAGGCAGCTTAGATAACGATGAAAGCTGGTATCCGGTATCGGAGAGCAAATACAATCAAATGCCTTGGTACGAAAAGCTGGGACGCTTTTATTTGATGTTATTTGCCTATCCAATTTATCTATTTCGGCGATCGCCCGATCGGGAAGGTTCTCACTTCATGCCCGGTAGCTCGATTTTCCGTCCGTCCGAAAAATGGGATGTGTTGACGAGTTCCGCATCCTTGGTACTGATGGTAGCCTTTTTAGGCGCCCTAACCTATCAGTTTGGTTGGCTGTTTTTACTCAAGTTCTACTTGGTTCCCTATGTAGTGTTCGTGATGTGGCTGGATTTGGTAACATTCCTGCACCACACAGAAGCCGATATTCCTTGGTATCGGGGTAAAGATTGGTCTTTCTTGAAAGGTGCATTGTCTACGATCGATCGCGACTACGGAATCATCAATTCCATCCATCACGACATCGGGACTCACGTAGCCCACCACATTTTCTCGACAATGCCGCACTATCACTTGAAGGAAGCAACGGAAGCCATCAAGCCAGTGTTGGGCGATTATTATCGCAAGTCAACCGAGCCAATTTGGAAGAGCTTTATTCGCTCTTACTGGGATTGTCATTTTGTCTCGGATACAGGATCGGGGGTTTACTACGAATCGCCTCACAGTCGGCGATCGGCTGAAGTTAAGTAGCTTAAATAAACAATAGAATACGTAAAAACTCGGCTTCTTAAAGAAACCGGGTTTTTCTTTTTTGCGCGTGTTTGATAATAAGATGTTCCACATTTAACCTGGATAGGGCGGGCAAGATGCCCACCCCACAATAAATTTAAGAGTTTTAAAAATGCAAACTAACTAAATGTTTTTTAGCTAAGCGTATCCGCTGAAAAGAACACAATCAAAGAGGTTTTTAAGTTGTCACACGTTTAATCTATATACTTATTTTGATGGCAACTTTTGTGAGCCGTTGCTTCTAGCCCGCCCCAAAGATAAAAACTAAATGTAGTACAGCTTAGTTAGGACTTCAGTCCGAGCAAGTTTTATGAGGACTGAAATCCTCAGTACCAACTTTATAACGGTTATTATACCGGAGATAATATTACAGATTGCCTTTAAGCCCGATCGCCGTGACAATAGTCCACGCATCTACCAACAGCAACAGCAGCGTACATAAAAGTAAAATAAGATACATCCAAGGCTGCGACAAAGGGCGGACATCTCTAGTATCAATACCTGTTTTTGCTTCCACCAAACCGACTAATTTACCAAACCCAGCCACTCGCATTGGCAGCAAATAACCTTCTCCCGAATGACTCAAAAAATAGTAAACTAAACCTCCTTGACCGGTCGATCGAGGTTTGAGAGCTTTCACCTCAGTCCACGGTAGCGACCAACCCTTACGAAAAAAACGCGGAAACCAGTTGGGATATGTGACTTCAATCCCTTCTTCGCTGACAATTACCCTTTCACTGAGCACGCCGTAGAGACCCACAGCCCCGACAACAATTGCTGCCCAGAGTGCGGCGGGGGGAACGGGTGCTTTGGTTACTTCCGACAAAAAGGGCAAGGGAATGGTTAGGGCTGCGTACAAGCTCAACAGCGTGATTCTAATCAGGGGAGAAAGCCGGAATATCGCCGGCTCAAATACTGGGGCAGAAGATGGGGAAGAGGCGATCGGTTCTACTGACATGGCTGAAATTCGAGAAGCTGTTTAATGATATTTTTGCACAGCTTTCGGGCCCGCCAACAAAACTCAGGGAAATACGAAAAACCGGACAATATTTGCAGTTGTGAGTCTTGATCTAAAATTCATTTCAGAAACTTTGATTCTTAACTGTTGAGTTTTTACCGCTTTGCAGAAGTTGGAATTTTGAGCGCGGAGTTATCAATTAACTGACAATTTATAACTCAAAACTCACAACTGCGATTAATCGACGGCGGTTAGTGCCGGGACAGTCAAAGGTTCTGAGATTTCTCGGGATTTGGGGCGGCCGACCATTACTGCTCGATCGCCCTGAACTGCCTCTGGCGATCTGCTAGGATTGACGTTTGAATAGGGGCCTTCGTTAATCTGCAAGCGATCGCAAGGAATTTTATCCGACAAAATTGCACTGGCCATCATTCCGGTGTGAATTTCCAATGCTGCGGCCGGCATCGCTTCAAACACTAAGCGCTGTCCGGGAAACACCACTCGTTCAAAGTACCAGTTAGGAATGTTGGCGATGCGAGCAATCTGAATTTGACTGGTGGCGTTGACGTAGCAGCACAGAATTTTGCTGTCGGCGTCTGAGGGTACGGGGTCAAGAATTTGAGCCATAACTGCTGAGGGAGCTTTGCCTAAAAGTTTTAGTTATCTTCTCAGGCTAACACTAGGCGATCCCAGCCTACTGTAAAGCCGACTACCAACTCCCTCACAGATTAGAGACCGATCGTACCTAACTTAAGATTTAACCGGATAAATATCTGGTTTTTAACTCCCCGCTGGGATTTTCTGTCAAAATACGCTGTATTGGCTTAAAAATTAGCTTTTTTCTACTGCTGTCGCCGATCGACACCAACAAGCTCGGCCTTAATCCCAATAGAAAAATTTAAGAATATTTAATGTCAAATTGCGAAAATTAGATAGATTGTAAAGTTATATTAAAAGAATATTAACATAGCTGAAAAAGTTCCACTTTAGGATATGGCAATCATGGAAAACCGAGAAAACCGAGTCCTGTACGTTCGCCTCCCTTGCAATCCTATTTTCCCGATCGGAGTTGTGTATCTTTCGGATCACGTACACAAGCTGTTTCCCGATGTCGAACAGCGCATTTTTGATTTAGGTGCCGTACCCCCCCTGGATTTCGCTAAAGCTTTAGATGCCAGCATAGACGAGTTTAAGCCGACTCTGCTGGTTTTCTCTTGGCGGGACATTCAAATTTACGCGCCCGTGGGCGGCAGGGGCGGCAATCCGCTGCAAAATGCCTTCGAGTTTTACTACGCCAAAAATCCGCTGATCAAGTTCCGGGGAGCACTCGGAGGACTGCGTTTAGCAGCGTCTTACTACACCGAACTCTGGCGCAATTTGGGACTGATTAAGCGCGGATTGAAGCGGGCCCGGAAATACCGCCCCGAAGCTCGTGCAGTGGTCGGAGGCGGTGCTGTGAGCGTGTTTTACGAGCAGTTGGGCCGCAGTTTGCCGGCGGGAACTGTGGTTTCGGTGGGGGAAGGCGAAGCTTTGCTGGAGAAGTTGATTAAGGGCGAAGATTTGGCCGAGGAAAGATGTTATGTGGTGGGAGAAACCGTGCCGCGCGCGAAGCTAATTCACGAAAAACCAGCCAACATCGAGAAAACTGCTTGCGATTATAACTACATCGAAACCATTTGGCCGGAATTTTCCTATTATCTACAGGATATGGACTTCTACGTGGGAGTCCAAACCAAGCGCGGCTGTCCTCATAATTGCTGTTACTGCATTTATACGGTGATTGAAGGGAAACAAGTGCGGATCAATCCGGCGGATGAGGTGGTGGCGGAGATTCGGCAATTGTACGATCGAGGTATCCGCAATTTCTGGTTTACCGACGCTCAATTTATCCCAGCACGCAAATTCATCGACGATGCAGTTGAATTATTGCAAAAAATCATCGCCGCCGGCATGGACGACATACACTGGGCCGCTTACATCCGTGCGGACAATCTCACACCAGAGTTGTGCGATTTGATGGTAAAAACGGGGATGAATTACTTTGAAATCGGCATCACCAGCGGTTCCCAGGAACTGGTTCGCAAAATGCGGATGGGCTACAACTTGCGAGTAGTTTTGGAAAATTGTCGCGATTTAAAAGCAGCAGGTTACAACGATGTGGTTTCAGTTAATTACTCGTTTAACGTCATTGACGAAACCTTTGAAACCATCCGGCAAACTATTGCTTATCACCGAGAATTAGAGCGAATTTTCGGAGCCGATAAAGTAGAACCAGCTATTTTCTTTATCGGGTTGCAGCCGCACACAATTTTGGAAGAATACGCCTTTAAAAAGGAGATTCTGCAACCTGGTTACGATCCCATGAGTTTGATGCCTTGGACAGCGCGCAAGTTGCTGTGGAATCCCGAGCCTTTGGGTTCGTTTTTCGGGCAAATTTGTTTAGAAGCTTGGCAGCGTAATTCCAATGATTTCGGCCGCGAAGTGATGGCTATTTTGGAGGAAAAACTCGGCTGTGCGGAATTGGAAGAGGCATTAACCGCGCCTGTGGAAATCAAAGACAAACAGTTGGCAGCAGTTAATTAATTACCAGGTTCGCAGTCAGGAGGACGGTTATTTAAAAAATGGGAAATGGGAGAAAAAATGTATCTTCTGTTTCCCTTTTTATTCTTCACTAAATAGCTAAGCGCAAATAAACATTACGCTGTAACTGAGTCAGTTCGCGATCGCCTGGGAGGCGAGAAACCCGGTTTCTACGAAAATCAAAGGTTTAGTAACGAGAAATATATGAAGAAACCCGGTTTCTCAGATTGGCGCGAACAAGTCATAAAATCTTAAAAATGTCATAAATGCAAGAGATTGCTTTCCTTCGATCGCATTGACATACTTATGTATTTTCACTGGTGTAGGGTGCACAGCTCGCACCTTACTTAAACCGACAGTGTACCGTGTTTCTGCACCTTTCACCTCTGATATTAAATATTATTAATATCCAGCAAAGATCGCTTAAGATGTAATTATATAGTTAAAACCAGGAGTGACAAGATGTTTTATAAAGATAGAGTTAAGGGCATTAAAGGAGTAGGTCTAGTTATAGCAGGCATTAGTGCGATTCCCTTCGGGATAGCTTCGCTTCACGGCTTTTTGACAGCCTCAGCAAAAGCAACTCCACTAAATCAACCGATTGCCAAAGTTCGGGCGATCGCACCCAACACTTTGGGCAATAATCAACCGCTGCAAATTGCTCAAGTTGAGGGATGTCCGAGAGCCCAAATGGTGCAATTTTTCGCAACGCCCAACTTTTCTATATACATTTGCAAAACCCAGGAAGGCGAAATTTTTTACCGCGGCCTCAGCAAAATAAATGGCAGCCAAATCAATGTCATGCAAGTAAGGACAGGTGACGACGGAACTTATGAAGCGACTAACGGCAATATTATCTATTCGATTAACCCGGAACGCCTACAAGTCCGGCAGAATGGTAAGGTAATTTTGACGGAAGCTGTCATCAAGTAACACTAACTGTTATTTAATGATAATTTCACTAAATTTAGGGTGTATTTTATTTAAGTGAAAAATTCAAGAGCAGCCAAAACATATTGATTCCTTAATAATCAAAGAGAATCAGTGGTAACGCTTATAAAATTGACTAAGTTTTGTTCAAATACCTCTCAATCAAGACGATCGCCACTATATCATCTACCGGCCGCGGCGGAGTCCGCATCCCCTGGGGAATCAAGCGAGAAAGTCCCGTCGGAGGGTACATTTCCCAGTAGCGTTCTTTGGCTTCCAAACTGCTGAACCTCTCGTCAACCCGAACAATTTCGATCTCCGGCGACAAACTCTGCGTCAGTTTTTGTTTCCAACTCTTAGAAGTCGTTTGATCTCCCATCACTAATAACTCAATGGGAAACTGTTGGCACAAAGATTGAATAGTAGATATCGCTGCTTCCGACAGCACAACTTGATAGTAGCAGACCTTCTTATCTCTACCCATTACAGCTATGCCGCATTTGTCTTTACCTGGATCGAAACCTAAAATCATATTATATTTATTAGTTCTGAGTTAATAAGTTTGTAGTTGCGCTGTTGTGGCCGAGGAAACCCATCGCCAACCTAGATATCATTTGATACTTGCATTCTTGAATGTCTCAAAATTTTTGCGGGCGATCGTACTTATTTTACTTGAGTTTTTTGTAGAAGTGACATATTATATCATCATGGGAATCCGTGCGGCCATATAATGCCTAAAATCAGAAACCGGGTTTTTGCCACAATCTTTGCTTTCCCGTTTTAATTTATCGAAAAAACCCGGTTTCTTTGACTCCCCGCGCAAAAACCCGGTTTCTCTCACCCCTGTGCAGGCGGTGCGTCGCTATGAAATTGTCGATTTGATTTGCAAATTGCAGATGGCGACGCACCCTACTATCTTGAATCGGTGCAAAGATGAGTTCCCCCAAAAAAAATTAAAGCGCGCGCAAGAGGGTAAAGAGGAAAAAGGGAAAAGGGCTAAAGAGTCAAGAAGAGTCCTCACAGATAAGACAGGGAGGAAGGGACAGCCAAAGCAACCGCTACACGAAAACCCCTGCACGGGCCCAAGAGGCCCGAGTAGCGCGCAGGGAAGAAGCTGCGGAAGGCAGCACGGCAATTGACCGCACCGATCCTCCACGAACCTCCACGCAGCACTCGGCCACTACTTGTTCCAGTTTCCCAAGAACTTCCGTCAATCGGTGCGCCGTCATAGTTAATGTGCACCTTATCGCTGCACCATTCGCCGACCTGACCGTGCATATCATAAAGTCCAAAGGCATTCGGGCCAAAACTCCCTACATCCATTGTTTGTCTGCGAACAAGTCCCTCGGGCGCTGCACCATAGGGTTGATAACCGTTATAATTAACTAAATCCGTGGTAATTGTCTCGCCAAAATAGAAAGGTGTTATAGTTCCGGCGCGACAAGCATATTCCCATTCTGCTTCCGAAAGTAAGCGATAAATCTTGCCTGTTTTTTCAGAAAGTTTCCGGCATAATTCTACAGCCTGATTCCAGCTTACGGTTTCTACAGGAAGTTTATCACCTCTAAACTCCGAGCGATTATTTCCCATAACTGCTTGGTACTGTGCTTGGGTGAGGGGGTATTTTCCTGCATAAAAAGCTGGTACTGTTACTTGATGCTGCGGACTTTCCTTATCTTTTCTACCTCGCTCTGTTTCTGGCGAACCCATCATAAATGTGCCTCCGGGAATGTAAACCATTTCGAGCACAACTCCATTACCTAAGTCTTCCGGGAAGTAATGAGCAAAAGACTTTCTACGACTGTTTTCTTTTCCTTCAGCATCCACTGTGATGACATCAAATTCAAATGTAGGAAGATAGTCTTGAAACTGCGGTTTTATCTTTAAATCATCTCTATCTTTCACGAGTGAATAGGCAGCAAATTTCACCTGCATTGATTCCTCGCGCAAGGCTTGCATTATCACATCTAAGCCTGCTTCTCCATATTTGAGTGCTTCGGAGAGGGCGGCGATTCTCACTTCGACAATGGGTGAGGCTAGGCGGCTTTTAACACCAGGAATGCCTCCGAGTACCGCAGCATTGACAGGAATTGAATTTTGACCGCCACGGACGGCATCGTATTCTCTGGGTTCATTTTGATTGTCTGACATTACACCGCACGCTCCTGCATTTTAACAGTTGACAGTTGGCAGTTGGCAGTTGATGATTGCATAGTACCGGAATCGAACCATTTATGCTTGACCGATATTGGCTCTATTTATGAGGTTATTTATGTCCGCGCCTGATGTGGCGGTTGCTATATATATGGGGGCACGGATTCCCAGGATTAAATGATATGTCAATGGCGCAAAAATGTCAAGCAAAACTGTAATTAGATCGCCCAAAATCTTGGCTAAAATTCGATATGTCGATCGCACTTATTATTTAACTTTCAAATCTCCTCGACCCGGTGGTTGTTGTCCGGTGCGGAAAACAACGGCTCCGTTTTCAAGAGCCACTAAATCTATTTTAAGCGGGCCGGCGATGTAAGTGACATCTGCAGCGATCGCCTGAACGTCCAGCGGTTTCTCGTACTGCTGCAATCGCTCGATAAAACCAGCTAAAGTTTCAATCTGACTGTCGGCAACTTGGACTCTACCGCCGACAACACCGATCAGGCGAGCGCGAAATTGACAAGCTTCTATCAATTGCAGCAACTGCTGTCGCACCTGTTCGTCGGTCAAAGTCACCGGATCGACAGCAACCCCTGCAATCACATCTCCAGCGCGGAAAACCACTCGATTGATTTCTGCTTCTGCAAATACCTTAATTACCTTTTCTTCCCGCAGGTAATTAGCGCCCGCGACAATTCGCACCACGTAGTCTTGACCGTCTTTAATCTGACTAATTAGTTGATCGATTTCTGCTTTAGTAATTTGAATAACCTGGTCTCTAACCTTCCTATTTTCCGGCTGCATCAGTCCCACGGTGGTTTTATTTGCTTCTTGCAAAAGCCGATCGATCGCGCGGCTCGCCATACCGGGTTCGATAATGCGAACGACGCCAGCAGCTAAAATTTGACCGCGCCTGATGGCAACTGTACCCTCGCGGATTGCCTGAAAGTCGCGTTCCAAAACTTGCACTTGCTGCTGCAAGACAGTTTGTTGCTGTTCGAGTTGAGCTTGTTGCTGTGCCAAGGTTTCTAATAGTGCTTCCCTCTCGGCAATTACTTTGTCGCGCTCGACAATAGTTCGATCGCGCTCGGCCAGATTTTGCACCCGCTGAGCAATTTCCTTGTCTCGTTGGGCAATTAGTTCGTTGCGATCGACAATTGCTGCGTCTCGCTTAACAATTTCTCCCTCTCGCTGGGCAATTTCCTTGTCCCGCTGGGCAATTTCTGCGTCTCGCTTGGCAATTTCTCGATCGCGCTGGGCAATTTGAGTTTTTACCTGCTCTCGCTGCTCGATTAACTGTTGGCGTTCCTCTTGCAGTTGGGCGATTTCCGATCCTAAAGTCGTTTTTTGAGCAGAAACTGTTTTCAATTGGTTCTCAGTGCGATCGAGCTGAGCTTGTGTAGTCGATCGGATCGTTTCAACCAGTTTCAATTGTTCTTCGGTGCGGGATTTAGCTGCTTCCACGCTGCTGAGCTGTTCTTCTGTCTTAGATTTAGCCGCTTCTACCTGACTTAACTGCTGTTCAGTTTTAGACTTGGCTGCTTGCACGCTGTTGAGCTGGGCCCGCAGCGAGTTTAATTTTGTTTGCGTCCGAGCTTGCTCGGCATTAGCTGCTTGGAGGGATTGATTAATTTGCTCTAAATTGGCTCTAGCTTGCGCTTGAGCGGCTCTTGCTTGAGCTAATTCAGTTTCAATTCGATTTTTTTCTTGAGTGGCCTGGTTGATTTCTCGGCGGGCGTTGTTGAGCCTTTTTTGAATCTCGTCTATTCTAAAAACTCCCGTTCGCAGCGGCTTGCTAGTAGCAAACAAAATGGCCAGAGTAATTGCTGACAAGATGCTGCCGGCCATCACTGTCACAACAACAGCAGTATCGCGGGGGCGAAGCTTGAACAAGCTCAACCTTGCCTTGCCGACTTTCGTCCCAAGGCGATCGCTGACAGTGGCGATCACACCCCCCAACACTAACATTACAAATACCAGGATGTATCCAGCAGTCATTCCGATTTTAGATTTTGGATTTTGGATTTTGGATTGAATCTAAAATCCAAAATCCAAAATCCTATACTTTCTCGGCATCAAGTGAATTGCTGGCTTAAAGCCACCGGGTTGTGGACTGTGATCTTTTTCTTGTGGATCGAGATCATTGTTTCTTGCCTGAGATCCCCCAGCAAACGAGTCACCGTTACCCGAGTCGAGCCGATCGCTTCGGCGATCGCCTGGTGGGACAGCTTCAAATCAATCGTAATCCCCTCTGTACCGGGCACGCCAAAATCCCGGCACAGAATCAGCAAAAAGCTGACGAGTCTCGAACCCATATCTCGGTGGGCCAGCGTTTCAATCATCATCTCGGTTTGCAAAATCCGAGACGACAGTCCCCGCAGCATCACCATCGACAGTTCCGGGTCTTCCTTGAGCGCTTTCTCGACTTGTTCGATCGGCAGCGAGATCAACTCTACCGGCGTAAAGGCTACCGCGTGGTAAAACCTGTCCGATCGGTGTCCCGTAATCAGAGACAGCACCCCAAATACGCTATTTTCGCGCAGGAGGGCTACTGTAATTTCTTCCCCTGCTTCGTACACCCTGGAGAGCTTCACAGCACCTCTAATGAGAACGTAGACGCGCTCAGCCGGGTCTCCAGGGAAAAAAATTGTCTTGCCCCGTTCAAAGGTTTCCACAATGGGTGGAAACGCCCCGCCGCTGATTTGGCGGAACACGGCTGCTAGCGGTCTATCATGCGTCACGACTAGATCCTTCTGTACTAATCAATACTTTATAACTTGCCGATTAACCTTATTGAGTAAATATACTGCCCAACCTCCAATATCCAAGGATTCGGTTACTTCCATCTAATGTTAAGGTAAACACGCACTGTATGATTAAATCTAGCCCTTCTCTTAACTTTTTCAATTCCGCCCCCATGTAGCTCCACAGCAAAATTAATATAATTGTGTCTCAATTGTGTCTCAATTGTGTCTCAATTGTGTCTCAATCAGTTAAAGCTGAATCAGTTGTGTCTAAACTGGCGGGGTTGTCGCACAGAGCCAATGAGAACGGTGCTAGTTGCTTCTAGAAGAAATACAGATGATAGATTTGACCGGAAAAAATGCTCTTGTTACGGGCATTGCCAACAATCGCTCGATCGCCTGGGGCATCGCTCAGCAGCTCCACAAAGCTGGGGCCAACCTCGGCATAACTTATTTGAAGGACGAGAAAGGCAAGCACGAGCGCAAAGTCGCTGAACTGGTGGAACCGCTCAATCCCAGTCTGTATTTGCCCTGCAATGTCCAAGACGAGAGCGAAATTGAGTCTACTTTTCAAACCATCGCCGACAAATGGGGCAAGTTAGATGTCCTGATCCACTGTCTGGCTTTTGCCGGCAAGGACGAACTTTCGGGAGATTTCACCAACACTTCGCGCCAAGGTTTTTCCAATGCTTTAGATATTAGCGCTTACTCGCTGGTACGGCTTTGTGCAGCAGCTAAACCGCTGATGGCCGAGGGTGGCAGTATTGTGACGCTGACTTATTTGGGCGGCGTCCGGGTAGTTCCTAATTATAATGTGATGGGAATTGCTAAGGCGGCTTTGGAAATGAATGTTCGCTATCTGGCTGCTGAACTGGGCCCGTTAAATATTCGGGTAAATGCGATTTCTTCTGGCCCGATTCGGACTCTGGCTTCGTCAGCAGTTGGCGGTATTCTGGACATGATCCACCACGTTGAGGAAGTGGCGCCGCTGCGGCGGACGGTGACTCAGCAGGAAGTGGGAAATGCTGCGGCTTTTCTGTGCAGCAATCTCGCTAGCGGAATTACGGGTCAAGTTTTGTATGTCGATGCCGGTTACGAAATCATGGGAATGTAACAGTTGTCGAGAATTTTGAGTTATGTAGGGGCGGGTTGAGACAATAAACTTTAACTTTAACAAGTAAGTTTTATGCAAAAACCGCCCCTTTCGAGAGTTTTGAGTTGTGGATAATTCTCTTAACTAAACACTTGAGAATCAGCGCTGCTCAATCTGTAATCTTCAATTACTAATTATCAATAACTAATGAATGACCCATTGCGAATTATGGAGATAATAGATCGCCCTTCTGTACCTCCTGCAACTTCAGTTCAACCAGCTAGGGCCGCCTTGGTGAAACGCACGACACTGGAAACGGATGTCACGGCCAGCCTCAATCTAGACGGTGTAGGAACTTGCAAGGCGTCTACGGGGATTCCGTTTTTAGACCATATGTTGCACCAGATTGCTTCTCACGGATTGATCGATTTGGACGTGCAGGCGATCGGTGATTTGGAGATTGACGACCACCACACGAACGAGGATGTGGGAATTACCTTAGGCCAAGCGCTAGCAAAAGCTGTCGGCGATCGATCGGGCATTTCTCGCTTCGGGCATTTCATCGCACCTTTGGATGAAGCTTTAATTGAAGTAGTGCTAGACTTTTCGGGACGGCCTCACTTAAGTTACAGCTTGGAAATTCCCAACCAGCGGATCGGCACTTACGATACCGAATTAGTCAAAGAGTTTTTTTCGGCGGTGGTGAACCACACTCAAATGACGCTGCATATTCGACAGTTGCAGGGGGGAAATTCTCATCACATTGTGGAAGCGGCGTTTAAAGCATTTGCGCGAGCTCTGCGGATGGCGGTAGAAATCGATCCGCGCCGCGCCAGTCGGATTCCGAGTTCTAAAGGAGTTTTGTAGTATGGGGTTTGTAGTAGCGTTTGGGCGCTACTACGAACCTGTCACTCAAAATATATCTGCTATATAGTTAAAAACACCTTGACTTCCCTCACCGTACTTTCCGATAAATTCAGCGATTAGTCGATCGCTACACCTTTCTATAGCTTCAGCAATAGAACTTTGTGCTAAAACTTGACTGGCGGATAGACGCAAAACTTCAAACAAATTGACAGTGAAATCAGTATCTTCACTGACAAAATCCCACAGTTCTCGACCTATTAAAGTTATCATTTCCGAATTTGGCAAAATTTGCTTCAGCAAACCAAGTGTTACAGTTTTATTAGTTCTTTTGCCGTAAGCTATACCAATATAAGCGCGATCGCCCTCCTGAATTTTTTCCTCAATTTTGGCAGCCCAATATACTATCTGGTCTTTATCCATATCATTCGGGCCACTTGTGACCTGTATCCAGCATTTCTGACCATCACTGGTAGTTTTAATTGCGTCCCATCCTGACTCTTCCGGTGGACTTTCTGCACTTTCAGAGCAAGATATCAATAGTTTTTGAATAAAAAATCCCATTGAAGTGACAATAGACCTAGTAGCCGTCATATAAACATTAAGCCTGACAACTTCTTCAGGAGTGTCCAGATTTAACGCCCTGATTAAAAATGGGTTGGGATGAATTTTCCCTAAAGTCAGATTTTCCACCATAACTAGCTGTCGCCCAGTAAAATCTCGACAAATGCTGGCTAAAAAATTTTCAGCGATAGTAAGTTGCAGCGAAAGCTTGCCTGAAGATATAAATGCTAAAATGCGTTCAATCTCATCGGGAGTAAATCTGAGCGCTGTTTGGCCAGATATGCTGCTGATGCCGTTTCTGAGTGTTGCTGCTTCTAAGTTAAAAAATTCTTCTAACTCCGCAAAGTGACTGGCAAAAGAGCGAGACTTTCTGGCAGGCAGTCCTACTTCTTTTTCTAAAATAAATGCTAATAATTCATGAAGTTGCTCTGACACTTTTATTTGTCCTCAACTCTTTTATATATTAGTTAACTGAAAAGAGAAAGCTGAAGAAACTCATACTTTACTAAAATCCAAAAGCAAGAGCATCAAGCATATGCTTACCCTTCTCCCGCCCCACTTCTTGATATATATCCAAAAGTTCTTCGTAGGCAGTCTCTCCCCCTATAATATTCCAAAACTCATGTCCCATAATGACAGCTTGTTCAAAGGGCGTGTACTTCCTTGCCACTGACCATTTATAATCTGAACGATTTGGCCCGTAAGGATTGTCAGCCATAGCAGAATAAGATTGAGCATCGGGCCGAGACAGTCCGCACAGTAAATGATATCTCAGCAGGGGTTGAATTACCTCCAAGCATTGTCCTTTGTTGGGTTTCGATCCTTTAATTTCAAAGAAAAATTTCCTCCCGTCACGGGATAGCACGTACAAATCTGCTTTGACCGATCGCCTAACTAAATGGTTCGTTTTTTGAGCCTCAAGAACAGCTTCTATCATTTCTTCAAAAGCAGGTTTATTTCCATTTTTGTCGGCTGACTGCTCAAATAGCGCTATCTGACGCTCAATTTCATTGATAGCCTCTATGCTAACTTCGCCAGAAATTTCATAGCTTCTGCTTGCTTCTTGGTGATGTTCCAAAGCAATGAGTTTTGCACATTCTTCATAAGTTGTGCCCAAGCTGCTGCTGAAACCTCTTTCAAACTCGTTAATCCGTAGCAAGTCTGACGGGACGATCGCACACAGTCCCGGCGACCCCTAGGTTTTTTAGTTTGTGACCCCTGGGATGACGATCGTTGGTGAGGAAACTTGACAAGCAGCGGCCACACAACTTTTTTTAAGCTGGCTAGATTGGGGAGTAGTTTAAAAAATCAACCCGATGGATTCACTAACTTTTTTGCAGAAGATCAAGCTGACAGCGACAAGACAGGAGACTCCTGCCGAATCGGAATCTCAATAGTAAACTCTGTTCCCCTGCCTGGTGCAGAAATACACCCCAAGCTTCCCCGGTGTTTTTCCACTACAATTTGCCAGCTAATCGACAACCCAATCCCTGTGCCCTTACCGGGGGGTTTTGTCGTAAAAAACGGGTTAAATACGTGGCGACGAACCTCTTCCGATATCCCTGGCCCATTGTCCACAATTCGGACAGCTACCCAATTGCTGCTTGTTACTTCTGTGCTAATCCGAATCACGCTAGGATTCGCTTTAATTTCTTCTAGCGATCTCTGCGTGTTCCACTCGTCAATAGCATCGATCGCATTTGCAAGTACATTCATAAATACCTGATTCATTTCTCCCCCATAACAGTCCACTTCGGGCAGGTTTGGGCAATAGTCCCGCACTACTTCAATCGAGGGGCGGTCTGAGTTAAATTTTAGCCGACTCTGTAAAATCATCAGCGTGCTGTCGATCCCTTCGTGAAGGTTGACCGATCTCATTTCATATCCTTCTTGCCGTGCGAAGAGGCGCAAAGATAAAACGATTTCGCGGATGCGATCGGCTCCTAAGTACATCGATTTGAACATTTTAGGCAAGTCGTCTTTGAGATAATCTAGCTCGCTTGTGGCGATTTCTGCTTGTATATCTGGAGCCGGATTAGGATAGTGCTTTTCGTAGAGGTCAAGGATAGTGACCAAAGTTTTTGAATATTCCAGAGCATAAGAAAGATTTCCATAAATAAAATTAATTGGATTATTGATTTCATGGGCTACGCCAGCTACGAGCTGACCTAGCCCGGACATTTTTTCGCTCTGAATGAGCTGGCTTTGCACCTGCTTGAGTTCGTGCAGGGAATTTTCGAGCTCTAGGGCTTTGTGCCGCTCTCGCGCTTCCGATGCTTGCAAAGCTGCTTCTGCAAGCTTGCGTTCAGCAACCTCCTGGTTGAGGCGTTCATTCGTTTGGGAAAGTTCAGCGGTGCGCTGTTCTACTCGCGTCTCGAGCTCTTGTGTCAAAACTTGTAGGTCGGCTTGCGCTCGCTCGCGCTCGACAATTTGCGCCTGAAGCTTTTTAGTTAGATTTCGCAGATTCAGGTGCGTGATAGCCCGAGCTAAAACTTCTTCCTGTTGAAGGGGCTTAGTGATATAATCAACTCCCCCCACATTAAAGCCTTTGACTTTGCTTTCTGTATCGTCCAGCGCGGTCATAAAAATAACTGGGATATCTTTAGTTAAGTCATTTGCTTTTAGATTTTGACAGGTTTTAAATCCGTCCATCTCTGGCATCAGAACATCCAACAAAATTAAATCCGGCTGGGAATATTGCACTTTTTTGAGAGCGCTAGACCCACTGCGAGCTACCCAAACAGTGAAGCCAGATGCGCTCAAAAAATCCAATACTGAACCCAGATTAGTGGGCGTATCATCCACAATTAAAATGGTGCCTCTGTCTAAAGATTCGCTAGTCATTTTTACTCCTCATCTAAACTGTTGAACAAATTCTACTAATTTGTCTTCTTCAAAGTTTTTAGTTAATTCAAGCAACTGATTGACAAAAGGTGCATAACGCATATCTATTGCCTTCAGCTTGCTGGCTCGCTTCTCAATACTGAGGAGTTCACCTTTCATCGCTAAATCGAACAGGACTGCAACTTCTTCCGAAGGGGGAGCAATCATTTGTTGGTCTTGGATTTGGGAAGAGGCATCGGTAAATATACCTTCTGAACGGAAAGTTGTTCGCTCCTCATAAACCCATTCTAAACCTAAATGGTTGCCCAAGCATTCTAATAACTTTTCTGCCCGAATTGGTTTGAGGAGAAAAGCGTTGCAACCAGCCTGGAAAATGCTGTGGGGCTCGCCGGATAAAATGCTAGCAGAAGTTCCGATCGCGATTACATCTTTCAATGCAGGGATTTTTCTGATCCGCCTCACCGCTTCAAAGCCGTCCATGACTGGCATTACTAAGTCAATTATAATACAGTCCGGCTGAAATAACAGCGCTTTATTCACGCAGTCTTGACCGTCCGTTGCCTCCCTTAATTCAAACCCAATAGGATCTAAAAGATTAACTAGGACAGAGCGATTTTCCCAGCGATCGTCAACTACTAAAATTTTCCGCCGATCGCCTGAGAAACCCCTGATAATTTTTTCAGTTTCTTTTTGATACCCTTCCCAGTTTTCGGTAATAGGCAACTCTAACTCAAACGAGAAAATACTGCCTTTACCTAAAGAGCTTTGTACTTTCAGTTCGCCGCCCATCATCTCCACTAATTGGCGACTAATTGGCAGCCCTAATCCTGTCCCCTCTATCTGGCTAACTGAATCGCTGGCTTGCTCGAAGGGCAAAAATATTTTTGAGAGTTCCTCCGGCGCGATGCCAATGCCTGTATCTTCTACTTGGAAAATAAATTTCGCTGTTAGGGATTGGGGATTGGCGATTGGTGATGACAAAGATTGCTGAGTCTCCAGCCTGTGTACTTTAAAACTAACGCCTCCTTTTTCGGTAAATTTTATGGCATTACCGAGTAAGTTGATGAGAATTTGCCGCAACCTTTTTTCATCGGCTTGGACGCAAGTGGGAAGTGCAGTTAGCGGTTCGTAAATCAAAGAGATTCCCTTCTGTTGGGCGCGAATCTGGCAGATTTCAGTAATGCCTTGGAGAAAGTCTGACAGGTGAAACTCGGTGAGATAGAGTTCCATTTTTCCGGCTTCGATTTTGGACAGGTCTAGAACGTCATTGATCAGAGTGAGGAGGTGTTCGCCACACTGATGAATGATGTTAATACCAGAATTTTGCTGACTGGTTAAACCTGTGTCTCGTTTGAGGATTTGGGTATAACCTAAAATGCCGTTGAGCGGTGTGCGAAGTTCGTGGCTCATGTTGGCGAGAAATTGGCTCTTGGCGCGGTTTGCGGCTTCGGCCGCTTGCTCGGCTCGCTGTCGCTCTTGAATTTCCACTTCTAGGCTCGTATTTTTGGCTTTTAATTCCTCGGTTCGCTCTTCTACTTTGACTTCTAAAGTGTGATAGAGGTTGGCATTTTCTAAGGCGATCGCAGCTTGTCCCGATAGCATCCGCAAAACTTCTACCCGCTTCGGCGTGAAAGCGCCAGCAATCACGTTGTTTTCTAGGTACAGGATGGCAGTTAACTTACCTTGATATAGGATAGGCGCACACAAAATTGATTTTGGTTTGTGCTGGGTAATGTAGGGGTCGGCGTTAAAGATTTCCTCGCGGCCCGAATCATTTAAAACGACATCTTTCTGAGTTCTGGTGACGTAATTAAGTACCGAAATAGGCACTAGCCCAGAAGTTGATACTGGTAAAGATTCCAGCACTCGGACTCGATCTTTAGTCCCCGCCGCTTCTATAACAAGTTGACCTTCTTTTGAGAGAATAAGCGCTCCACTTTCAGCACCTGCGTTTTCTATCAAAATTTTCATTAACTTGGTGAGCAAGTTAGGTAGAACAATTTCGCTAGAAATGGCAATAGATGCTTTCATTACAGTTGCCAAGTCTAGCAACTCTGTTTGACCGCCTGTAATGGTCAAAGGAGGAATTGTCATCTTAGGATCGAAAGGGGTTTCGGTGACCGCAGGCGATCGCGCTATTAATTGCGGATATTTTTCTTCTAGATGTTTAACTTTAGCTAAAGCTCCCCAGCGCATATAGGCATAATAAGCATCGGTCATGTAGGTTCGGGCAATCTTTTCTTTACCCCATGAACAATAGAATTTAGCAGCGAGTTCCTGAGCTAGTGCTTCTTCGTTGATATACTCGTTTTCTTTAGCAAGAGCGATCGCTTTGTCGTACATCTCGATCGCTTCTACTTTTTCGCCTAAAACACGATATTTTTCGGCCTCTACTAAATAGAATTTATGCAGATGATTCATTGGGGCATACTGCGCCCATTTTTGCAATTTCTCTTGATTAGCTTGTACTCGGTTAAGAATGTCCTGTTGGTCGGACTGCGAAGTTTCAGGATACACAGCTAGCCGTACTAGAGAATCGTAGAAATAGAAGATAACAACAGTTAGCTGCCCTGTAGATGAGCCGAAAGAACTTTCTACTTGAGGGATATTTTTTAAAGCTTCCGCGTAATTCTCAAACACATAACCAAGCGCAACTTTGTGCAAGTATAAGTAATGAATTGCCAGTTGGTTGTTGGTTTGCTGATATAGCGGCAGCATTTTGTCTTCGTCGTAGACTTCCCCCTTTAACTGCCATATATTTTCGCTTCTTCCCATCATGTTTAAGACGGCTTGCCAACAAATTTTTGTATTATTAAGCGCTGTTTCTTGGCTGATTTTATGAATGGCATATGTATAAGTTGCTATCTCTCGTTCGAGTTGCATTAGTTGCTTGCCAACAAAAAACGAGTAATGACTCCACACCATGACGGCATAGCCAGCATATTCTAAATCTCCAGTTTCCAGCCCCGTAGAGAAAGCTGCCAGGAAAGGTTCTAAGGTATTTCGGACGTGTTCTTTCCAATGTTGAACAGCAGCATACACTAAGTGGCAAGTCTTGACTTCGATTTCTTTGGCATTTAACTTTGACACTAGACGTAAAGCTAATTGGCCCAACTCATAGCCCCGCTCAATATCTCCTACCGCCCCGCAAAGAAGAAGACTGTATAGCGCATACGCAAAGGGAGACACAGAAGCATTGCCATATTGAACGGATAAATCGACCTGTTTGCACACTGTTAAAGGCACCAGTGCGGGCATCCCAGAATAGCAAGCAGAAAATATACTTGACAAAATCCTGATCGCTGCTAATTGATAAGGATCGGTCATTTCAGGGAGATCGATTAAGTCCTCCATTCGGGTTCCGCTCAAAATTGCCGCAGTTTCCCCCAGCGCCTGGCCAATATCAGATGGGTTTGGCGAGTCGGGAAACTCTACCTCCAACTGCTTTAAGACTTGCAGCCCCGTATTCAATGCTTCCACCAGCTTGTTCTGCGCCATATAAGCTTGAATCTGGACTTCGTACACTTTTACTTTGTCCAATAGCGTGTTGGCGCAGTTTTGTACTATCTCAACGAATCTCTGCATTCCGTCAAAATCACCACTCAAATATGCTGACTCTGCTGCTTCCTCATGCAGCCTTAATGTCAGTTCATACCGATTGTCCCAACTATCTACCGCTAGCAGAGATAAACCCACTTGCAAATATTTGACGGCGGAATCGTGGGCTGTAGCAGCTTTCGCTTTCTGACCTGCAATCAGATTCAATTGGGCTAGTTCATATTTTTGGGATTCAGTGGTAAGTAAGTCAGTACCATAATTGAGTTGGTTAACTAAAGCGAAAATATTTTCTTTTCGGTCTTCGGGCGTTGTACTTTGCAGCAGCAGTTGACCGATTTTTAAGTGGGTCTCTTTTTTCTGCTCATCTGGAATCAAAGAATAGGCAGCTTGCTGCACTCGGTCATGTAAAAACTTGTAGTCAACCTTCACATCAGTTAAGGTAAAACCGCCCGATTCTTCCTGACTAAATACGAGGGGAATTTTGTATTCGTTGCTCAAAGGTAAAATCAACCCAGCTTGAAGTGCTGCCCACAATTGCGCCGCCGTGACTAAGGATGATTCCTGATTGACAATCGCCAAAACTTCTAAGTTAAAAGTGTTGCCAATACAAGCAGCAAATTTTAATACTTTTTGGGTATCTTCTGGCAATTTGCGTATGTTTCTAGCAATCAGTTCGACAACATTGTAATCGGTGATGCCGATCGCTTGAATTTGCTCGATATTCCATTGCCAACCCCCCTTTGTCCCCCCTTGGTAAGGGGGGATTAGGGGGGTGAAGTTATAAGTCAACAAATCTTCTTGATAGAGAGTTTTGAGGAGTTGACTTAAGAAGAAAGGATTGCCCTGCGTTTTATTAAAAAGTAGAGACGCGAAATTTCGCGTCTTTACTGAAAGGGATTCCGAACCGCCAGCTTCATTTAAAGTATCCGCAATTAATTCTTCGACATGAACTAGGTGTAATGGTTGAAGGACAATATTATTCACCGTCGCACCACTTTGGCGAATCTTGTCAATTGTTTGAATCGTCGGATGAGTTGGAGAAACTTCGTTATCTCGATATGCCCCAATCAGCAAGAAATACTTGCTATCAGAATCAGTTATTAGCAATTCAATTAACTTCAACGATGCTGAATCCGCCCACTGCAAGTCATCGAGGAAGATAACTAAGGGATGGTCAATAGTCGTAAATACGCCAATGAATTGTTTAAAGACGCGGCTGAAACGGTTTTGAGCTTCAGTTGCCCCTAGTTCTGCTACGGGTGGCTGTTTGCCAATAATTAATTCGACTTCAGGGATAACATCAATGATGACTTGTCCGTTATCGCCTAAAGCGGATAACAGTTTTTCTTTCCAAGTTTGGATTTCTACTTCGCCTTCGGTTAGAAGTTGCTGAGTTAAGGATTGGAATGCTTGAATCAGGGAAGCATAAGGAATATTGCGCTTGAACTGGTCAAATTTCCCCGCAATAAAATAGCCTCGTTGCCGCACAATGGGTTTGTGAACTTCATTGACCAAAACTGTTTTGCCTATCCCGGAATAACCGGAGACCAGCATTAATTCGGTGGTGCCACTGGCAACGCGCTCGAAAGTTTCTAGAATTTCTTCAATTTCTTTGTAGCGACCGTAGAGCTTTTGCGGTATATTTAATTGCCCTGCTTTATCCGCACTTCCAACAACAAAGTTGGAAATATCTCCGCTAGCCTGTAGTTGGATAAAACAAGTTTCTAAGTCAAATTTTAGTCCTTCAGTGCTTTGGTAGCGGTCTTCAGCATTTTTAGCTAATAACTTCATCGCAATCGCTGAAATTTGGGGTGGGATTTCAGGATTTAGCTGGTGAGGGGGAATGGGAGTTTTGGCAATATGGCTGTGTACCAATTCCAGCGGGTCTGTGGAATTAAAGGGCAACTCGCCTGTGAGCATTTCATAGAAGGTAACGCCTAGTGAATAAAAATCAGTGCGGTAGTCAATTGACCGATTCATCCGGCCAGTTTGTTCGGGCGACATATAGGCGAGTGTGCCTTCGAGCAAATCGGGATGGCTGAGCGTCGAATTTTCTCGCTCCAGGCGCGAAGCGATGCTGAAATCAATAATTTTAACTTTTTCAGTGGCTGGGTTGATGATAATATTTTGTGGCTTTACATCTTTATGAATAATGTTATGTTTATGGAGTTCTGCTAAGGCAGAGACAAGCTGGAGACCCAAAGAAAGGAATTGAATGATTGAGACTTTTTTACCCTTCATCCAATCGTTGAGAGACTCGGAGCCGGAATCTTCTAATATCAGTGCTAAACCGTTTTTATAGCTTTCTAAACTAATGGCTTTGATAATCGATTCTACGTTCAAGCTGTGCAGGATTTGATATTCGTGTCGCAAGCGGGTGATGTCCGAAAGAGTGGGATACTCAGCCTTTAGCCTTTTGACGATCACGCTGGAAAAGTCTGAATCCTTCCGAGCGCGATCGACTGAAGTTCTTATCCCGCTGTGGAGGGTTTCAACGAATTGATAGCCAGCTAAGTTGATGGTCATTGTTATTCTACCGATCGCAAGGGAATTGAGTGTGAGGTTAAGGCCGGTTTTAAAAGTTAATTATTATTGGAGCTGATCGTAACATAGTAATTTACTCAACAAAAGTGAGCTCATGTTTCGCTTCTGGCAATCATGGTCTCATGAGATTGTGTTGTTAACTGTGCTGCGTCAAGGCGCGTTTTGGGTGTTTGTTGGGGGATTAGTTGGCTGCACTTTCAAGGGGGGTGTCGATCGAGTGTTTTGCCGTTGCTGATAATTATCGTTGTCAACCATCACCTCAAACCGAATCATCTATCCATCCGCAAGCCGAACAATCCCAATGAACAGGCGGCGTTTCATACTGGGGGTAAGTCATTTCACATTGGGGACACCGGTCAGTAAACAGTGGGTGGGTATCCAAAAGTTCTAACTGTTTTTCTTTCTGGTGTCCACCGCTGCCTCGGTTGCAGAATCAATTCGCCACCATAGTAGCTTGCCCCTTCGGGTTCCCACACTTCATCGGGTTCAGCGTTGGCGTCTGCTCAAAAGTCGGGGCAAGTGTCGGTGTCTGAGCCTGTGGGATGAACTGCACAGATTAAGTGTGGGTTGCGGGCGATCGAGGAGACAGCGAGCGCATTCGGGAAGTTTGGGCATGGCGGGCGTGTTGGGGTTTTGGTTTGGGTGTAGTTTCCCAAAAATTGGGGCGTTGATGGCGATCGTACTCGCGTCAAAACATTCCTGCCTTACCGTTATCAAGGATATTGGGCAAAAACTGGGCTAGCTATCGCGACTGCGAGTTACTTGAAACGCATGAGAGTGAGCTTACCGCCAACTGTCATGCTGTGTATCAAATTCTAAATTAACGGGATCACTCCTCAGGTTAATTCCTTTCGCGGTCACACAACCACCAAACGTTGTCCAAAAACCAGGGCGTGTACCCGCACAGCGAGCTGTTAATCCCTCACCCTCTTACCAACGTCCCATGTGTTCACGCCCTTGGGTATGAAACAAAATATGCCTCCCTCGGTGGGATTGCTGTTTTTTAGCGGGCGTTAAAATTGATAGTTAAAATTGACGATAAAATTCAAGCAATGACCCTAGCTTTCATTGACCTTGAACGCATTCACAGTTTACAGTGTAAAATTACAGCCCAAAGTTTAGGTTAATTGGACTGGCAATACGACTGTGCAAATGGTAGCTCCAAAATCTAAAATAGAAAGGAGAGCGATCGCAGAGTTGGCAAAACTTGGGGAATAGGTGTAATTACCTGTATTTTGCAATACTAACTATGCTTGCCAATAAGATTGCAGTTGTCACAGGTAGCTGGAAAGGAATTGGTGCTGGCATCGCCTTTGAATTAGCAAAATCTGGTGCAGATATTTGTGTCAACTATTGCGATTCTCCAACATCTGCACTCGAAGTAGTCAACCAGATTCGCTACACCTATAGGTAGCTTTTCTAAGGCTTTCCCAAATAAAGAATACCGAGAGCAATTGTAGCTCCCGGTATGAGTTTTTCCAATTCCGTTGTTGTTAGGTAAATCCAATCAGGCTCAATTTGGTAAAATTTGTCTCACTCAATTAAGCGCAGCCTTCTGCGTACTGAGTTCACCATTCGTTACACCAAACGCCGATCGTTATTGGTTAGCCTGTTCTAGGGCCGGATTCGCTGGATTTCCAGCAATTTGAGCCAAGTTAATCTTGACGACTTTATTGCGAGCTTCAGTCACTTTGGGCAGGGTTAGCGTTAGAATGCCATCTTTGTATTCAGCTTGCACAGAGTCGTTTTGAATGTGTGCGGGCAAGGGAAGCGTCCGGTGGAATTTGCCATAGCGGAATTCTGAGCGGACGTAGCCGGGTTTTTCGTCTGTGTTTTCGTAGCGGCGTTCGCCAGAGATAGAAATTGCTTCGCGAGTGACTTGAACGTCAATGTCTTTGGGGTCAATTCCAGGCAGTTGCGCTTTTAATACGAAGTTGTCCCCAGCATCAGCAAATTCCACAGCGGGCATCCAAGTGGCTTGTGAGTTATCTTTCGTTGTTGCCCGTTGGTCAAAAACTTTATCGAGTTGCTGGCGGATCGTTTCAATTTCTGTGAATGGTTGCCAATAGCGCATCAACATAATCTGTCACCTCAAAGATTGGTAAGACTTTATAACGAAAGTTTGGGTTGAAGCCCGTTGCTTACAGTTATCATGATGCCGCTTCCTAAGTAGGAGCAACAGCCAGGAAAACCCCACTGAGTTGGTCGTATTTACCAGAATGAACGTGAAAGAATCAGAATTAATTGGCAGTGAAGAAAACCGTACAAAGCTATTCCTAGAAACCGACAATACTGTGACAACGCCATGATGAGCCAGCCTCAGGACTCTGGACGGCGCGAGCCTCGCCGGAAGGATCGCTGGTGTTGCCAACCGTACAAAAAATGCGGTGCGGGTGATGT
Organism: Microcoleus sp. MON1_C1; assembly: GCF_036701945.1. Classification (NCBI taxonomy): domain Bacteria; kingdom Bacillati; phylum Cyanobacteriota; class Cyanophyceae; order Oscillatoriales; family Microcoleaceae; genus Microcoleus; species Microcoleus sp. MON1_C1. The sequence goes on from NZ_JAUBRO010000036.1 coordinate 48,552, forward strand.
GTAGCAGGCGCGTAAGGACGTGCAGAGCGGGCGCAAGCTGCTTTATAATAGCCATCGCTCGCTGTATGAGGGCTCTCGCATAATCCCCATCAAGCTTAAATATCTCCCTTATTTCTTAGTCCGCAGAGGCGGACTTAGTTTGTGTAGTTGCGGTTTCAACCGCCGAACTATGAAGGGGGTAGCTTGTATTAACCACACGCACTCAATCTATCCAAATTTCGTCAAGAACCGGAAAGCATCGAGTACGTGACTCGCGCAAACGTAAGGCGAAGTGTTGTAAAAAGCTTGCCAAGCCGCCGCTTTATCTTCGTCGTATTTATCGGCTCTTTCGGGGTATTTTCCTTGCCAATTTAGCCGAACTGCGTGACCGACTAATACATCTAAAACGATGTATTCTTCTACTTGCAATTCTGGGTTGCGCTGGGCGATCGCCGCCAACTCCATCAGCGCCTCAATATTGACTTGTCGGTATTCCGGCGCCACAATCTTATTCAACAAATGCTCGATTTGTAGCGCGAAATTCTTTTCTCCCGGCGTCATTTCCGATAATATAATATGGCTATCTAACCGATTGCGCCGCTCTAATTTGTCGCCAATTATCAAGCCTTTGCAGTGCCGCAGCAGTCCCCAAACACTCGGATAAAAATCCTTCGGTACGCGATTGACAGCACCTTCCATTTGCCGCTTCCGCCGCCATCCTCCCGCAAGCATTTGCGATTCTTCGGAAACTGGCGCTACTACCCATTCAATATCTTTTTCCTGCTGTTTGACGCGCAGGGATTCTTGCTGTTTGAGGATTTGATTCATTTCCTCGTATTCTGTCAACACTTGGCGCAGGCGATTTTTGATTTCAAAGGGACTTAGCTGCATTAAATGTTCGTAAGCTTCATTTTGCGTAACTCCCAATTCGCGGGCTAATTCGCTTGTTAACAGCAGAATAAAGTAGCTAACTCTCAGTGTCAGCAGACCTTTAAATAATTGCGGTTCTGCTTTAATTAGGACGCTGAGGTAAATTAGAATTTCTTGGGTGAGAACTCGATCGCGAATATCTTCTCCGCAGAATTGGCGAATTTTGTCCATCACTTCCGTGTAAGATCCGGGTCGCGAAATTATCGAATCTTCGCTGTAGGCTTTCCCCACAGCAATCTGTTTTTGCCGCACCAAAATGTCTGTCACTGCATCGGACAAGCTGATATCAACTTTGTCCAGCAAACCTGCGGCATGGCGGATGACTGCCCATTGGATTTTTGATTGCGAACTTTCTCCAGCTTTTGTATAAACTTCGTTGAGCAAATCCACAACTTGTACAGTGGCTTCGGCACCTCCAAATCCTGTATCAAAATTTATTCCTTTGAGGCGAACTAGCGTGTGTAGCAACTCAATTTGTTCGTACAAATTTTCTGAATCGCGCAGGCTGGTGAGCAATAACTGAGTATTAGTTTCAAGCTCTAATTTAAATTCTTGCGTGTGACCCAAAGACCAAGTTCTTTCAGGATTGTAAGCCAGATAGCTGCGCGTTTCTACTGCACCTGTCACCGGAGATTCGGTAAATTCAAAATCGTGCATCAAATCAATTCTCTCCGTGCCAGCAGTCAGCATTAACTGCTTAAGATTTCCGAGTTTAACTGGCGTGTTGTTACAGTGTCCATCCCGGAATTCCTTCATTAATTCTAACAACGCTTCCCGGCCGGTTTCCAGCATCGTGTGAGTCAGCATCAGCGTTACCGTAGGGCGTCCCAACTGATACCAGTGGCGGTGAATGTGAGCTATTTCGCTCTTGATTTGAGCTACTAAAAAATGGTAATCTAAAGTTAAGTAAAACTCTTGTCTGTTCAAAAATGAGGGGAGAAATACGATCGCCTCTTCGCGAATTTTAAACACCCGAGAAGTTGTTAAACTCCGCAAACGGCGCACGGGGCGGCCGGTTAAGCCTAATTGGTCGTTGCGTCCAATTTGCGTGTAAATAGCTGATAATTCTTTAGTCTGGCGGACTTGAATTGGATCTACCTGTTTTGGGGTTTGTGCCGCAATGCCGTTAGCGGCTAATTCTGCTTGCAAATCTTCGTCTTCAGCTAACAGTGCAATTTGCACTAAAGGTTCTCTGTGTTGGCCCACTGAGAGGTGCCTTCCCAGCGGGTCGATGTCGCCAACTGCGATTAATCCTTCGTTCAGCAATTGACCGAGAAAATACAAACTTTGCGCCCAAACGAGGGGAATATTTTCATTGGGTAAGCGCTGCTGGCTGCGGGGATTGAGCTTTTCTGCTTCTATATTTTCGGCGGGCACGTAGTACAATTCTGGTAGCAGCGGCAAACCAGAGCGATCGACTGCTAGAGATTCCAAACGCTGCTGGTACTCTTGCACTTGAGCTTGATTCCCCTGAAATATGCCGTCCAAGAGCAAATAAGTGAAAAATAGCGGCCACTCGCATTCAATGTGCTCGAACTGCCTTAATTCTGTGGGTTCGTAGTGCAGGCGATCGGCATCTTCCAAAACTGTTTGGTGTCCGTCCCGCAGAAACCGCTTGCAGCCGTAATTTCCTTGCAACTTGTCAATAATCTTATTTCGAGTCCGTTCTATTAATTCTCGATCTTCCACAGCAAAAGCCGGAAAACTAATCACGCTCAATAAAGCGGCATCTACTTCTTTTGAACTAGATTCGCGAGGCAAAAGCGATTCCAAAGTTATGCGACTTCTGGCAATTTCGTCGGGCAAAACGTGAATAACTGACGCTTGAGAACCTTGAATACCGAACAAATCCAACCCATTTATGGCTTCCAGCGCTGCTTTGGCCATGCCAACTGAACTGGCGTTCAATTCTGCATTGCCGCGATTGATTTTATGACCTCTTTCCCAAATTCCGTAATCCGGCGTGCGGTAGGCTCTACCGATGTAGTAAACTAAATTTTGCACGAAATTGACTTCATCTATTGTAAAAATTACGTGCAGCCCAGAAGCCGTCATTTGAGCAAGAATTAATAAGAATATAGATGTAGCGTCTAACTGTAAATGGCCCCACTTGTCATCACCGACCACAATACTTCCAGTTTGAGTATTGTATTTAGCGTGCAGCGCATCTAGCGGCGACTGAGTATTTTTAAAATGTTCTACTTTACTCGATTGCTGCATCATCGCAAACAGCAATCCGCGCATCAGTTTGACTGTGCTGTGTTCGAGTTCAAATGTTCTGCCCTGATCGCCATCAATTTTGCGGTAAGCTAAACCCAAACCCCAAACCGCGAGAATGCTGTACACGTTGTCGCGCACCCAGGCATCGGTGTAGTCGCCGTGGGCGTTAACGGCGGTACTCGCCGGCAGCAAACCAGTAATTGGATTTTGGCGCTTGAGGATGATGTTTTTGATTTGCTGGTAGTAATAATCTAATCTGGTTTGCCGCTGGGTTTTTGCGATCGCCATTTCGTTTTCCTTCTTTTTCCTGATGCGAGTAGATTTGCGGTGAATAGACTTTTAAATATATCAGATATTAGATCATTTCTCAAGTTATCCAAACACAAAAAGGTAATTGCCATGTCTACCCAAAACCACAATAACAACAGCGTTCCTTTCGTGAAAGTTGTCTACTCTACAGTGAAAATTAATGGTAAAATTGAGCTAGTACCGATGGAATGGTACGCAGACGGGTCTGTCAAAAAAATCGAACACTAATGCTCGATCGCACTTGGCTGGCAAACTCTAAGGAACTTGCGCGACCCGTCGCTTACAAAAAAACCGGTTTCTGGGCCACCGAACGATGACTTAACAGACTTTTGGTGGCACAAACCGGGTTTTTTGCGACCAAAACTGCTCTAGCGTCGATCGCCAATCTCAGCTAATTTAAATAACTAGGTGTGTAGGAATCTCAAAGAAAAAAATATGGATGGATCGCGCCCGCAATTTTCAGTGCTGGGACTACCAGTTCACATATTAGATGATTATGCAGGTTGGCTGATGCAGCGCCTGCATCAAGGGTTAGGAAGTCACGTCGTGACGCTGAATGCTGAAATGGCGATGCAAGCCGAGCAAAATCAGGCTTTAGCCGATGTAATCCGCAAAGCGGAACTGGTGATTCCCGACGGTTCGGGAGTGGTGCTGTACTTGCGGATGCGTGGCAAACCGGCGCAGCGCTATCCGGGGATTGAATTAGCAGAATCGCTGCTGCAACAAGCTGGAAAATTGCCTGATTCGGAACCACTATTTTTCTTTGGAGGTTCCCCCGGAGTAGCGGCTGCTGCGGCAGAAACTTGGCAGCAAAAAGTTAACGGATTGTCGATTGCTTCTCAACACGGTTATCTTTCCGCAGATGAAGAAAAAGACTTCCGTGAAAGCCTCAAAAAAATGCAGCCAAAACTGATTTTTGTAGGATTGGGAGTGCCGCGCCAAGAATTTTGGATTGCCGAACACCGACACCTTTGCCCTCAGTCAATTTGGGTGGGAGTAGGCGGCAGTTTCGATATTTGGGCGGGAACAAAAACCCGCGCGCCGGCTTGGTTTTGCGACAATCATTTAGAATGGCTGTACCGACTTTATCAAGAACCTTGGCGGTGGCGCAGGATGTTAGCTTTGCCACAATTTGCCTTGAAAGCTTTGGGGGATTTTAGAGCTTAAAAGCGGCCAGCACAAAATAGGTTTGTAGTGAGGTCTTTAGTCCTCATAGAATTCTGCGAACTTCAGTCCTCACTACGAACCTATTGCCATTAGACAATGTAAGGAGAATCGATCGCCTTTGCCCGATTAATCGCCACCAAAGTCTGGTAAATCAAAGCCGAAATCTCAGCGCGGGTAATATCCCGCTGCGGCGAAAGCCAGTCGCGGGAAGGATAATTAACCACAATCTTCAAAGCAGTTGCTGTGGCGATCGCACTTAAAGCAAAATTAGGAATTTGAGAACGATCGTTGTAAACTTTCAAAGAATCAGGATTGCCGCCCTTGAGTTCCAAACCGTTAACCAAAGATACGATCGCCTCACTCTTAGTCAAATTCTGATTCGGGCCGAACTTCAACCCCGGAAACCCCGCCAAAAACCCCCCCCGATTTGCCCGTTCGATCGCACTTCTCGCCCAAAAAGTAGCAGAAACATCAATAAAATTTGTAGCCGGCACCCTCGGAATCGGACTAAACGCACTCACCAACAGCGCCGCATATTGAGCACGGTTTAAACTCTCATCAGGCCGAAAAGAACCGTCAGGAAAACCGCTAATTATATTCGCCGCAGCCAAAGCTTCAATAAACTTCTGTGCCCAATGTCCAGAAATATCGCTGAACACCGCCCCGCCGATATTCGGATTGCCGCCACCCTTTCTCACCGCAGCTTGCACAGCTTTCAAAGCATTCACTTTCCCGTAACCAAACCAATCGCTGCGACCGTTGTTAGGATCGTAATTTCCCAGGCGATTGCCCAACTGGGGATCGGGATCGAGATCGACAATTTTCTCAGCAGTTTGTTCGAGAATTCCGCGCACTTCCCGCGCCGTCAAACGGGGGTTAGCCGAAAGTATCAACCCTGCAACCCCAGCGACTACTGGAGTGGCGCTGGAAGTACCGCCAAAAGTATCAGTATAGTCCCCCCAGTCGTAGCCCTGATTCCCGACTCGATCGGCAGTAAACACCCCCAAACCGGGCAAATACTGCGTCACCTCCGGCGGCGTGGCGATAAATCCGGTTTCTGGCAACCAAGTTCCCGGCGGCGCGTTGTTGCTGGGGGCGCAAACCGAGATGCTGCTACCCCAATTGCTGTAGGCTGCTTTTTTGTTGAGGGAAGTGGAAGCGCTGACGGCAATTACGTCGGGGTGAACGGCAAATCCGTTTAGCCATCTAGTTTGACCCTCCACGACGTTGTTGGGCCAGCCTTTCTCGTTAACAGTACCGTTGACTGGGCGGTTGGCATTCCCCGCAGCGAACAGAATAACGCAGCCTCTGCCGCCCCGCCCTTGGGTGGCGGCTTTGGTGATAACGGCACTCTGCCGCAGGGAAAGGGGATAGTAAACTGCAGCAGGCCCCCAACTGCAAGAAATGACGGCGGCCCCTTTTTCGATCGCCCAATTAAATATTTTTTCGACAGAATCGTCATCGAGAAAACCACTGGTACGGATGGGCATCAGGGCGCATCCGGGGGCGACGCCGACAATGCCTTTGCCGTTTTCTTCAGCAACGGCGACGCCGGCACAACTTGTGCCGTGGTTGTCTGAGTCGGCGACTGGCATCGGGGAAGTGTCGCCCTCTTTGAAATCGATGGGTGAGACGATTTTGCCTTGGCCTTGAAAATCTGGGTGGGTGATGTCAACTGAATCGTCGGCGATCGCAATTACGATCGATCGAACTCCACGAGTGATGTCCCAAGCTGGTTCGGCATAAATTTGAGCGCCGCCGACAAGTTGGTTGCCGCCTTTGTTATTGAGATACCACTGTTTGGGATAAAGCGGATCGCGGGGCGTGTAATGCTGCTGCGTCTCTACTAAAATGTTGGGCTCGGCGATCAAAACTTCTGGATATCTTGTCAAGCGGTTGGCAATTTTGACCGGATTTTCTGTTGCTTGTTTAGTGACTTCGCAGACGAAGGTGTTGGGAATTCCTTCTACTGGCCGGACTATTTTTAAAGCTGCTGCATTAGCGATCGCTTTTCGCGATTGTTCGTCTACTTGTTCCCCAAATTGAATAGTAATTTGGTCTGTCAGATAAAAGAATGTACTCGGATTGTTGGCGGGGCAATAGACGTGGCTGGCAAAAGCTACGGCATCGCTGGCGCGGGCTGCTTGCATTGCTGCTTCTAGGTTAGAGGGCGCAACGAGATATTCTTCCAGATTGAAGAGGCCGACGCGACGGTTGAGTTTTGCCCCAGTTGTTGCAGCCCAATCGTTTGAGGCTGATGCTGTTGGTGAGGGGCGGACTGTAAAGCGATCGTTCGCTTTTGACAGCAGCAATTCATCGCCGCCGCGCTGCAAAATCAGTGCCAGACTTTCATCGGGTACTCCAATTCCTTGATAATTTTGGAGAGTCTCGGAGGTCGGTTTGCTTGGTTGTACCATCAGAAATGTTCCTGTTTGACTTTGATGTCTATTTATCAAACATATTTATAAGCCGTCAGGGATGTTTTTACCATGAGGGGTTTGAAACTGTAACTAACAGCGGTAGTTTTTCCATCAGTCCGCGTCGGACTTAGTTTGTGAGATCGCGTTGCTAGCGGTTTCAACCGCCGAGTCTTTTTCGAGATCGGCGAGTTTTTCAGATAAACACGCTCAAATAAACACGCTAGGATTAACATTAAAAAATTCTCCCAGCGCCTTAGCTTGCGCCTTGCTAATCGCCCGTTTCCCATTAACCACCTCAGAGACTACTCCTTTGGAACCAATCACACCCACTAAATCGGCTTGTTTGAGTTCGCGAACTTCCATGAGATGCAATAGAACATCCTGGGGAGTCGCTTCTGGAATTGGGTAATATTTTGATTCGTATTCTTCGATCAACAGCCCCCAGAGACTCAGTAAAGTTTCTTCTTCTAGTGTTAATTCTTCCTGGGACATCAGAGATCCAAATTCTGCGAGGGCAATATCGTAATCTTCTTCGTTCAGGATGGGCTTAGGCTGCGATTTCGCCAGCAGTTGACCGTAAGCTATTTTTTCAATTGTGATGTTCATAGTTCATTCAATTCTTTATGACAACAAAAGGAAGAAGAAAGCAGGAATAATATTGTCCTGAAGTTTCTCCGAGGTGGGTGTTTGTTTCTCGGTGTCATGCTTTTAACCATTGGAGTGAATGTTTTTGATTTATTGATTGAATACATCAGGGAATCTGTAAGGATTTCCCGATGTATTTAGGGGAACCTCAACCTATTTTCTGCTTGACTTCATCTTCATCATTCCAGTTAATTTTGCTATATTCGGCATGGGTTAAAAACTTCTTAAAAAGTACATATCCGGTGCTATAGTTAATTTGTACAATTAATCTATAATGTTTACCTTTAATATTAAAAATAGTATATCCATAGACTTGATCGACCGATTTAGAATACCCCTGTCGGATCTCTTCTAGCGATTTCCAATCGTTGTCTTCCATGACCTTGCACCAGGCTGCGATCGCACTTGGGACATCACCGTAGGGTTCGATCGCACTCAGAAGATTTCTTGTGGACTTTAGTCTCATTCCAGTACCGTTTTTTAAACGACACCTTTATGTTCTCATACTGAGAACCTCCTGTCAAGTCTCTACTTGAATTTTTCATAAAAAGCCTTTTGCCCGATCGAACCCTTTGACATTTCAACAAATTTGGTTTACACTTAGCCGGTTGCGATCGCCAATGGTAAGATCGGCTCAAGCTAAATATTTTTTTAAAGCGCACAGGCGCAAAGTAATTTCATGGTATACTCTGGAACTGTTTGCTGGCTTCGCTCCACTGCCCGGATTACGATCGGGGCGATCGCAGCTTTTACCCTGTTGCAACCGCTCCAAGTCCAAGCACAACAACCTTCTGGGCCAGAGAACCAACCGCAAGTCGAACCCGCCGACGACCCCACAGACCCCAACAATCTTCGCCCTCTGACGCAAGACAGCAGCCTGCTGAGCGTCCAAGGAGGCCAGCGTTTGATGACAGAAGCCAGCAGTGCTATTTCCAATCAAAATTACACACTCGCCAGTCAAAAACTCCAAGAATCCCGCCAAATTTTCAATCAACTGTCCAACTTCTACCAACAACTGGGGAGCAGTTTTGCCGGAATTGACATCCGCTTGGCCGAAAGCCACCGCACCAAAGCTGTAGAAACAGCCCAAATGCGCGACGAAGCTACCTACCGGCTGGCGTTGGTACACCGGGCGCAAAATAAGCCCGAACTGGCTGTGCCTCTGCTGATTCAGATTATTCGATCGCAGCAGCCAACTCGCGACTTGGGCAAGAAAGCTTACCAGCAGTTACTGGAATTGGGTTTTGTGGATTCGCCCTTTCCCCGGCCAGCCAGCAGTCAACCGAGCTCCTCGACAAAATAGTTCCACTAACATCTAAATTACAGCCGTTTATCAGAGAAACCAATGGTTACACCGTCTCAAGTAGCAGAAATGATTAAGGCAGGGTTGCCCGACGCTAAAATAGAAGTTGAGGATTTGACCGGTGGCGGTGACCACTACCAGGCGAGAGTAGTCTCTGCAGCCTTTGAAGGAAAAAGCCGAGTACAGCAGCACCAACTGGTCTACGGCGCTCTCAAACAGGCAATGGCTAGTGAAGCCATCCACGCTTTGGGCTTGGAAACCTTAACTCCCGCAGAATGGGAAGCGAAAAGTCAAGTTGCTTAATTGTTGACTTGCAAGTGGATATCACAAATTTGTGCGGGTGTCAATAGTTGCTTGAAATACAACTGCTCCACTTACGCACAAAAACCACAAAAACCCGGTTCTTTTTACCGGAATCTATGGCTGTAACGAAAGATTTTCGTAAAAAACGCGGTTTCTGCGTCAGTCAACGTTTAAAAATTTTCAAACAATATTAGGACCTACCATGAGTACAACAGCACATCAAAGAATTGACGAGTTGGTTAAGCAAAACAAAATCATGGTGTTTATGAAGGGCAATAAGTTAATGCCCCAGTGCGGTTTTTCTAATACTGTGGTGCAAATTCTCAATACTTTGGGAGTGCCTTACGAAACTGTGGATGTTTTGGCAGACCAGGAAATTCGTCAAGGCGTTAAAGAGTATTCCAACTGGCCGACAATTCCCCAAGTTTATATCAACGGCGAGTTTATTGGTGGCTCGGATATTATGATCGAGATGTATCAAAAGGGCGAATTGCAAGAAGTTGTAGAAGTGGCTTTGGCTTCTTAAATTAGACCGAAAAAACATATCCCCAACTTCTTAAAGAAGTCGGGGATATAACAGCAATCGCGTTTTACGTGGAATTAGGTTGATTTACTTAATTATTCGTTATAGCAATACTAAATCATTTGTGAATTTCTTACTCCCTCCCCGCCAGTTCGGGGAGGGCTGGGGTGGGGTAAAAAATTTACGGCTCATTTAGGATTGCTATACCAGGCTCTGCCTGGGAACGCAATGCGGTCGGCTCGGCATCGAATTTTTAGGCTCCCAAAGCGAGGCCGAGCCTCTGGACATCGGTTCCCAGGCAGTGCCAGGGAACCCGTTACAATTCCCAATTCCCAATTCCCAATTCCCAAATCCCAAATCCCAAATCATCAAGGGTTTATCCAACCGAATTTGCTATTTAATAGTAGTCGGCTTCAGTTTGGGTCTGTGGCATTGCAAAATTGGAGGGGTCGTGAATGTAACGCGCTGCTTCTTCCTCTAGTCTGTGAATCAGATAGGGTTCCAGACCGTTGGAATGCCGCAGGGCTGCTAAATACCCGTCTAAGTAAAGCCGCAGGTCATCGAAGCGATAACCTCTATTCCACATTTCGACGAGGGCGTCGGTGAGTTTTTGGTAGTGCCGGATTGTTTGGGTGTCTTGTAGCATGGTGTGAGGTTGAAATCCTTTGTGGTTTGTATAATGACGGCGGGATTTAGGAATGGCCTCGATTGATGCTGAGTGGCTCCGGTTGAGGCTATTTCTAAATAAAAGTTTTTACCCTGCTCTACAGGCTACCCTCCATAAAAAATTTCACTCGTTGCAATGCAGTTGCTCGACTTTTGGCGCGCACCTAGATAATTCGCTGTGCGTTTAATGGAGTCGGGATGTTGCTGAATTTGGCGGTCAAAGTGGCTGAGTCTTCCGGCTCCCGAGCTAACGGTTGGAGGAATTCTAGTTTCACTTGCGCGATTTGTCAACCTCCTGGGAGTGGGGGCTGGGTCGGGGGGTTCGCTTTTGGCAGGCGGTTGGGGCATGGGATCAATCGGCTTTACACTGTCTTATTTTCATTGTAAGCTTACCGCCAGAATGATTTAACCTTTCTGCAGGCTGACCCTCGGAAATTGACCCAATATTTAAAAGTCCTAGCCTAGGTATGTCCGCTGCTTTAAATGCAGCTCATGCTTGAGTAGCGATGGTTACAAAAGCTTGACAAAAGCTCTGTTAACCTTGTAGCAATTAGTGATATGGGAAGCTCGCCTCTGTGGAATCTGCAAGTATTTCAATTGTTGAAGGGAATCCGCACCTGCGATCGCTCTTGGGCTGGCATCTACAGCAAGTCGGTCACTGGGTGCACCAGTCAGCGGATATCAGTCACGCTAGGGAAATATTTTTCAGCCGCCAGCCAACCCTAGTCATTCTGGATGCCCAATTGCCGGATGGGGACGGTTTGGAATTTTGCCACTGGCTGCAACAGCAGCAGCAGTCGCTGATTTTGATGCTGTCGGCACGGAATTCGGAATCGGATATTGTTGAAGGTTTGAAGGCGGGGGCAGACGATTACCTGACTAAACCCTTTGGGATGCAAGAGTTTATGGCGAGGGTGGAAGCTCTGATGCGCCGCAACCGCACGATGGTACCGCCGGCGACGCTGGAGTGCGGGCTGCTGAAAATTGATTTGGTGCAGCGCCGAGTCAGGTTGTACGAAGAACATATTGAGCTGACTCCCCAGGAATTTAGCCTGCTGTACGTACTAGCTCAAGCTGGAGGAGTGCCGCTGTCGCGCTCGGATTTGCTGCGTCGCGCCTGGCCCGATGCGATTGATAACCCCCGGACGATCGACACTCACGTACTCTCTCTGCGTAAAAAAATCGAAATCGACCCGCGACAGCCGAGCCTGATTCAAACTGTGCGGAATGTCGGCTACCGACTCAATCTGGAGTTGTTGAATAATGCCAATCAACCGCATTCCCCAGTGCCCAGGGCAGTGCTTTCTTAAACTACGATCGGGCTATAAGTCGGATTTTATTTTGAGAATTGATGGGCGATCGCATCTGTTTTCGCAGCCATAATAAAGTCATTGCGGTGCAGTCCAGAAATCGCGTGAGTCCACCAAGTAACGGTAACTTTTCCCCACTCGGTTAACAGTGCGGGGTGATGTCCTTCGGTTTCTGCTGCTTCGCCGACGCTGTTTGTAAAGGCGATCGCACTTTTGAAATCCGGGAATTCGTAGGTGCGTTCTATTTGGGGAATGCCCTTTTTTTCGATTAAATTCCAGTCGGGAATTTGAGGTTTTAGCTGGACAATTTCGTAAGCTGTGAGGCGGGGAGAGTTTGGGCGGCAGGCGGCACAGGGTTCTTTTGCTAAAGGTTCCATAAATTGCGTGTTAGCGAGAAGATGCTAAAAGATATTATAGACATTTATAATCGCAGCAAGTAGCTGGGCGCAACGTAACTAGCAAAAGAGGCAGAGGCGATCGCAGTTTCGCTCAGAAGTTATAACACCCGTTTCATGTTATTATAATATGCGAATCTGATTTTGAGGATGGATTTTACTAAACTAAAAGTTTGTTTGTAAAGTTCAATTCACGATCGGGCGATCGTCCTTTTTTACCTATACTGATTAAAAGAGCGATCGCACTTTCGAGTTAACATCCTGAATAAATTTTCTTGTGGGGTGTCCCGCCCGCCGATAAGCAACAGGCTATCCGGCAGATTCCACAAATAATGAATTTTATTGTCGGTTAGCAACAGGCTTTCGGGCCTGTTCCACAAATAATGAATTTTATTCTGGGGTGTCGCGCCCGAACAGGTTTTCCGGGCTGTTAGACATTAGATGCACCACAGTTTACTCACTTTCTTCTTCAACTTTTTCTACATCAATCCCCGCTTTCTTGAAAGGACAATCATTACAAAAATAGAGTTTCGATACTTCCTCGCTGTTTAAAGTTTGTTCGAGAGGGCAACGCGACACTTCCTGTTGATTTTTGTCAAAGCAGAGGTGAAAACCTACTAACCCAAAAGTCAACACTATCCCCGCCGAAGAATTGATGGCACCGACTACAGTACCGAGAATCGCCTCTCCAATCATCCATTGATGCTGTTTTGATAATCCCATAAACCCTTTCCAACTCAACTAATTTGAGTGTGGAATTTCGGGATACCCGAAGGCAAAGAATGGCTGGAACTGTGCTAGAATCGCCATTAGGGATATTCGGGACAGTCATTCGGTATCGGGAATCCCGAAACTTTCCCGAAACTTTTTTTAGCAATTTACTTTCCGAAGCTATGCCCAAGCAGGGAAAAAGCGAAAAGTCTTGGCAGCGAGTGATTGATTTGGTTGAGGCGCTGCTAAATTATGCGTTGAATGATACAAATCGCATCTCTTATCTCCGCGCCGATTGGAAAGGTGACACCACTGAGTTAACAGTCTCGGCGACACTGGAAGCCCTGCGCCACCTGCTGAAAGATAGAGGCAGCTTTAAACCAAATAAGACAACATCTGACTTGCAAGTTAGAAAGTACATCGGCGAGGTACTGATTGATTATCTCGGAAAAAAGCTGAAAATTCTAACGGATAACCGCCCGGAGACGGCAAGGCGGGGTTGTAGCGATTGGAATTTTACTCTGAAGCTGTGGAGTAGAGACAAAACAGAGAATTTGCAAAAGTTGGCAGAAGCGTGGGGCGTTAACGGCGAACCCGGTATCAGCAGTCAGATTAACAGCAAGCAAAATACTGACGGCAAAAGCGAGAATGATGATGTGCCCGCAGATGCCCCTCCCGACAAAGCAATCAAGGTGGCTTTCTCTCAACTACCTGACTCTATTCCTGTGTGGAAAGGGCGGGATGAATTGGTGGAAAATTTAACGGCAAAATTAGTACAGATTCTGCCCGATGGCACTTCGCCGCCGAAAGTATTGGCGATAATCGGGCAAGGCGGTATGGGCAAAACGAGTTTGGCTGTCAAACTTTTAGAAGCATTAGGAGTGAATTGGCAGAAGTCTGTTTCTCAAAAGGGGGAAACTTGGCACGGTGGCGATTATGAGTGCGCGATGTATTTCGAGGCAAAGGAGGGAACGAGTTTTGATGATGTGGCTGGGTTTCTGTTAAGTGAACGTTTGGGGATTCAGGCTGCAGAAGTGTTGAAAACTGCCGATGAAAAGATTGCAAAAATTATGGCTGGCTTGCAACAAACTCGCTGTCTTTTGGTACTCGACAACCTGGAATCTATTTTGCATCCTGCTGTTGAGGCGGGAAATCCAGACTGTTTGGCTGCAGCGCAGGTACATCGAGCAATTTCACCGGATTGGGGTAAGTTGCTGAATGCTTTGGTTTATCAGCAGCACCAATCGCAAACGATTTTAACCAGCCGGGAAGTGCCTGCGGATTTGGCAGATACCCGCTATCCGGGGTTAGCACCGGATTCGGAATTGGTGCATATAGAAGTGTTGCAAGGTGTGGATTTTGCGGCGGGTGTCGAGATTTTGCGGCAGCGAAAGTTGACTGATACATTAGCTGATTTGCAGTGGATATCTCAGCGGGTTGAAGGTCATGTTTTTTTATTAACTCAATTGGCAGCTATCGGCAAGGACAAACGGGGGTATCTGCGGAAGCATCCCGAATTGGTAACGAAGAATGCAGAACCGATGTTGCGAGAACAACTAACAAGGCAAAGTGAAGCGGCCAGAGATTTACTGCGTCGGATGTGTGTTTTGCGAGTGCCGATAGATGTCAGGGGTTTAACTTTTTTGCGACTGTATACGGCTGATGTTGAAAAAAATATCCGCTTTGAATTAGCAGCAGAATTAGAAAAACCTGCGGAATTGACAGATGCAGAAATTAACGAGACAGAATCTATTTTACAGCGATTAGTCGGTGCGAGTTTGGTGCAGAGTCGTTATGACGAGGAGAAATGTGAGGATTTTTATGATCTGCACCGGGTGATTGAGGAGTTTTTGCAAGGGGAATATAGAGATGAACTGCCAAGGCTGCTGGAAAGTGTTTATAAGTTTTACTGCACTGGTAAAAATGTGAACAATCCTCAAAGTTTAGCAGATTTACAAGCTGTTCTAGAAGCTCAACATTTTGCCTTTAGATTGGGCAACTATCCCGAAGCTTACTACTTAATCCCCGCTGAATACTTAAGAATGTGGGGAGACTGGAAATTATCAAAAGAATTGTACGAGCAAATATTACCTTATGTTGAAGGCAATCGACGTTCCTATTGTTTGAGAGAATTAGGTGCAATTCATCGGGATTTGGGGAATTGGGATTTAGCAGAAAAATATTTTAAAGATGCGCTAGCCATCACAGAAAAAGAAGATAATAAGAGCGGGATTGCTACTTCATTAGGGATGTTGGGAGATATCGAGCGAAATCGCGGCAATTGGGATGAAGCCGAGAAACTCTATCGGCAATCTTTGGCATTGAGAACAGAATTGGGCGATCGCTCGGGCATGGCATATTCTTGGGGAGTGTTGGGAGATATCGAGCGAAATCGCGGCAATTGGGATGAAGCTGAGAAACTCTACCGCCAATCTTTGGCATTGAGAACAGAATTGGGCAATCGCTCGGGCATGGCAACTTCTTGGGTATTTTTGGGAGATATCGAGCGAAAACGCGGCAATTGGGATGAAGCTGAGAAACTCTATCGGCAATCTTTGGCATTGAGTACAGAATTGGGCGATCGCTCGGGCATGGCATCTTCTTGGGGATTGTTGGGAGATATCGAGCGAAATCGCGGCAATTGGGATGAAGCTGAGAAACTCTTCCGGCAATCTTTGGAAGTTGAAACAGAATTGGGCGATCGCTGGGGCATGGCAACTTCTTGGGTATTTTTGGGAGATATCGAGCGAAAACGCGGCAAGGGGGATGAAGCTGAGAAACTCTATCGGCAATCTTTGGCATTGAGTACAGAATTGGGCGATCGCTGGGGCATGGCATATTCTTGGGTATTGTTGGGAAATATCGAGCGAAAACGCGGCAATTGGAATGAAGCAGAGAAACTCTTCCGGCAATCTTTGGCATTGAGTACAGAATTGGGCGATCGATCGGGCATGGCATCTTGTTGGGCATCGTTGGGATATATAGAGCAATGTCGCGGCAATTGGGATGAAGCTGAGAAACTCTACCGGCAATCTTTGGCATTGAGAACAGAATTGGGCGATCGCGAAGGGATGGCAACTTCGATCGGTTGTCTGGGAGAAATTGAGATGCTTAGGGGTAACTTGGATACAGCAGAACCACTTTTAAAAGAGTCTTTAGCAAAGTTAAAAAAACTGAAACAACCTAGCAAAATTGCAGAAGCTAACTACGATTTAGCACGACTCGAACGCAAGCGCGGCAACACAGAAGTTGCTCAACAACATTACGATACAGCACATCAAATTTTTCAACAATTGGGAGCCGCCAAGGATTTGGAGAGAATCGATCGAGAATGGCACAGCACCGATTAGAACAGGGATATCGGATTGAAGGAGGGGATCTTTGCTAACAACAAACAGGTCAAACATTCAGTCCGGCAGGGGTTGAAACCCCTGGCGGACTTCGGGAGAAAGAAACAGCCCTGGGGGGTGAGGGGGAATCTGGTGCTTAGGCAATATCAACCGATAACTTTCTTAATCAAATCCAACTTACCTAGATAGGGAGCGTAGCGCCATTTTAAGTCAAGTAAAAATGACTTTTGCAGCACGCTTTTTTGATGCGAAAAGGTGTCAAAACTTGCTTTGCCGTGATAGCTGCCGGTGCCGCTGTCGCCAACTCCGCCAAAAGGTAAAGTTGTTACTCCGACTTGCATAACCGTGTCGTTTATGCAAACTCCGCCGGAAGAAGTTTCCCGCAAAACTCGCTCTTGTTTCTCTTTATCCTTCGAGAACAAATACAAAGCTAGGGGTTTGGGACGGGCGTTGATTTGGGCGATCGCCTCCCCGAAATCATCATACTCCAAAACTGGCAAAATCGGCCCAAAAATCTCATCCTTCATCACAGGCGCATCCCAGGAAACATTGTCGAGAACTGTCGGTGCAATATATTTATCTTCGGGGTTTGTTTGACCTCCGACGACAACTTCTCCGTCTTTGATAAACTCTGCCAAACGTCCTAAATGATGCTGATTGATAATTCGGGAATAGTCGGGACTTTTCTGCGGATCGTCGCCGTAAAATCCGTGAATTGCTGTTTTAATTGCCTGCATCAAATCGGGTTTAACTTTTTTATCAACTAACAGGTAATCTGGAGCGATACAAGTTTGACCGGCATTGATAAATTTGCCCCACGCAATGCGTTTAGCAGTGTATTCAACTTGAATTTCTGAGTCTACAATGCAAGGAGTTTTGCCGCCCAATTCTAATGTGACAGGTGTCAGGTGTTTGGCGGCGGCTTCCATGACTATTTTACCGATTTTTGTGCCGCCGGTAAAGAAGATGTGGTCGAATTTTTCCGCTAATAATTGTTGACTGGTTTCGACACCTCCTTCGACGGCCGCTACGTAGGCGGGATCGAAGGTTTTGGTAATCATGTCGGCGACAACTGCCGACGTGTGCGAGGCGATTTCTGAAGGTTTGAGGATGGCGCAGTTGCCGGCGGCGATCGCCCCGACCAAGGGTGATATCATAAGCTGAAATGGGTAATTCCAAGGCCCGATGATTAAAACTACGCCCAAAGGTTCTGGGTAAATGCGGGCCGATGCTGGGAATTGATCGATCGAAGTAGGCACTTTTTTCGGCTTTGCCCAGGATTTTACGTTTTTGATGGCATAATTAACTTCTGCGATCGCAGCAATTTCAAAGTAAGCCTCGTACTCCGGCCTGTTCAAATCAGCCTTGACAGCATCCACAATCCGTGATTGATTGGAAGCGATCGCACTCTTGAGGTTTTTGAGTTGTTCGATCCGAAAATCCACATCCTTAGTTTTCCCAGTCGCAAAAAATTGTCGCTGCTGCTGGATAATATCGCTGACTCTGATTACCATCTTTATTCCTCCATGTCTATCAATAAATGTTACAACAGGAAAACGGAACTTGGGTAAAGTGCGATCGGTGTTAGAGCCGCGACTTATTGAAGAAGCCCGGGTTCTTGCCTTTACAAATGATTGAGAAATGCTATAAATTAGAAGCTAATAATTGTGGAACTGACAACGGAGTTCGCTTATGAAAATATCTAAGAACGATTTTTTTTTCTATTCCTGCTGGCTGCTTTGCTTGCTTGCAGTAGCAGGATGTACCTCTAAGCCCCAAAAGCAAGTTGTCATCTGCTCGAAAGACTTTACCGAACAAGTCATCCTCGCAGAAATTTTAGCACGCCATATTGAAGCTAAAACAGATATCAAAGTAGAACGAGAACTGAATCTCGGAGGCTCGCTTTGCCATCAATCTCTAATAACAGGTAAAATCGACTTGTATGTCGAATACACGGGCACTGCTTACGCCAACCTGCTCAAACAAAAACCGATTTCTGACCCCAAAAAAGTCATCGATTACCTCAAACAAGAATATCCCAAACAGTTTAAAGCAGAATGGACGCAACCGCTGGGATTTAATAACAGTTTTGCGATTATTGTGCGAGGAGATGATGCCAAAAAACTAAATTTACAAACTCTCTCGCAACTTGGGAAAGCTGCACCTAACCTCCGGGCTGGTTTCGGCCCTGAATTTAACGAGAGAGAAGATGGATTTCCCGGATTAGCTAAAACTTACGGGATTAAGTTTCGAGAAGAACCGAAGGAGTTGCTGTTAGGATTGCTTTATCAAGCGCTGCAACAAAAAGAAGTAGATGTGATTGCTGGTAATACAACGGACGGTTTGATTCAAAGTTTAGGTTTAGTAGTTCTCAAAGATGACAAGAACTATTTTCCGCCCTACGAAGCAGTTCCGGTTGTGCGATCGCAAGTTTTGGAAAAATACCCGGAATTGCGTCCAGTCCTCGCAGAACTGGGCGGCAAAATCTCCGAGGAAGATATGCGACGACTCAATTATCAAGTTGATAAGAAACAGCAGGAAGCTGGAGAAGTAGCCCAGGAGTTTTTGCAGCAAAAGCTGGGCGAGTCAAAGCCAGTAAGTCCGCCCAAATAAAGGGTTTCATTGTTCTGCCTGTTTGCTGAACCGTATTGTGGTTAGCTATACTATGACTTAGACTCATATAAATAAATGAAGGTATAAAGCTATGACAACTGTCAAAACTGCTATCTCATTGCCAGCATCTTTATTTGAACAAGCCGAAACATTAGCTGGCGAAATGCAAATTTCTCAGAGTTTTTTGATCGAAATAGCCCTTGAAGAATTTATCCGCCGCCGCGAAAATCAACAACTGTTAGAAAAAATTAACGCTGCTTGCGAAGCACCTCTCTCTGAAGAAGAACAAGTTTTGCTTCGCAAGATGAGTCGCTCTCATCGCAGGCTGGTGGAAGGCGAATGGTAATAAATTAAGGTGATATTTTTTGGATAGAACTTGATGAGCCTTCTGGTTCAGAACCCGGTTATCTCCATCCCCATGTAATCATTCAGAACAATTTATTCACTCGTTCCCGCATTAATACGGTTGTTGTTGGTGTGCTTACTTCAAATCTCAGACGGGCTAATTCACCAGGAAATGTCCTGTTAGAAGCAGGAGAAGCTGATTTACCAGAACAGAGTGTTGTTAACGTCTCGCAGATTTTGACGATCAATAAATCTCCGTTAGGTGAGAAAATTGGCACACTCTCGGCCGAGCGAGTTGGTCAAATTCTTGATGGAATTAGGCTGGTAGTTGAACCTCGCGAAGCTGAGTAAAACTTTCCTTAGCCTTTTAAATTTTATGGGGCTGAACCTCTCCTCAGCTAGTTATTAGGTGCGCGGGGCGCACCCTACAATACAGTTAGGCTATCTTCTTAAGTCCCTTCACTCAGCCTCCGCAAATTCAAAATATCGCTCATCTTTTTAATTTGCATACAAGTGCGCTCGAACTGTTGTTTATCCTGGATATCCATGCACAAGTCAATTAATGCCGGCAATCCGGGATATGTTTTGACTTGAGCGCTGCGGACGTTTACTTGGTTGTCCTTCAAATGCGATAAAACATCATTGAGAACTCCCACTCGATCGAGGGCTTCAATTTGAATGTTAACCGGATAAGTATTGGGTCGAGATTCATTGCGGTTGCTGGAATTCCAACTCACAGGAACCAACCGATCCCCAGGCACGCTCTCAACATTTGAACATCCTTGGCGGTGAATCGAAATTCCGCGAGTGCGAGTCACAACTCCAATAATTGATTCCCCAGGAATCGGACAGCAACAGCCGGATAAATGGTAGAGCAATCCCTCTACACCTGCGATCGGCGATTTGCTCGGAGACGAACTCGGTACTGGTTTCGGTGCCGTCGATGCAGGTATTAGCTGGGGCAATTCCTGTCCTCCTGCAGGAGCAGCTTCAATTTTTTGCTGCACTTTTACTAAATCTCGCAGTCGATTTACTACGAGATTTAGAGTCACTTCGCCATAGCCTAAACCGGCGATTAAATCTTCGACGCTGTGGTAGTTGCAGCGCTGAGCCACAGACTGCATGGGTTCAGATTTTAGCAAAGATTCTAAGCCGTTTTTACCTAATTCTTTTTCCAGCAATTCCCGTCCGCGAGCAAGATTTTCATCTCGGTGCGATCGCTTCAACCACTGGCGAATTCGGTTTTTTGCTCCGTTTGTCTTGACAAAATTCAGCCAGTCGGAACTCGGATGACCATTTTTTTGGGTCAAGATTTCTACAATATCGCCGTTCTTTAAAACCTTGTCTAGTGTTACCATTCGCCCGTTGACTCTGGCACCGGTGCAGCGATTGCCAATTTCTGTGTGAATGCGGTAAGCAAAATCTACGGGAGTTGAGCCGCTATTGAGAGCAATCACGTCTCCGTTAGGAGTAAAAACGTAAATATCTTCGTCGAATAAGTTGTCCTTAATGCTTTGTAAATATTCGCGATCGTCTTTGAGGTCGCTTTGCCATTCTAGGAGTTGTCGCAGCCAAGTAAATTTTTCGTCGTCGCCGGTGACTGTTGTGTTAGAACCGCCAGTTTCTTTGTATTTCCAGTGGGCGGCAATGCCGTATTCTGCAATGTGGTGCATTGCTACGGTGCGAATTTGCACTTCGATGGGGCGGCCGCTGGTTCCGATTACTCCGGTGTGTAAAGATTGATAGCGGTTGGCTTTTGGTAAACCGATATAATCTTTAAAGCGGCCGGGAATCGGGCGGAAAGAATCGTGGACGATCGCCAAAGCCCGATAACAGTCATCATTGCTTTCTACTATGATCCGCACCGCAGCAATATCGTACACTTGGTTAAACCCTTTTTGGCGGCGCTGCATCTTCCCATAAATCCCGTACAAATGTTTGGGACGGCCGCTAACTTCATAGCATTTAATGCCTAAATTGTCAAGCCTTTCTCGCAAACAATCTGTGACTTCTGCGAGTTGAGTTTCTCGATCGGCCCGCTTCTCGGCCACCAATTCCTGAATTTCGCGGTAAGCTTCCGGTTCCAAGTATTTAAACGCTAAATCTTCCAATTCCCACTTAAAGCGCCCGATACCCAAACGGTTCGCCAGGGGAGCAAAAATATCTCGGGTTTCTAGGGCAATACTGCGCTGCTTTTCCTCGGACAAATGCTCCAAAGTCCTCATGTTGTGCAGCCGGTCTGCCAGTTTGACGACAATCACGCGAATATCTTTAGCCATTGCTAGGAACATTCGGCGGAAATTTTCAGCAAGGCGCTCTGTTTTGCTGGAAAAATTAAACTTAGAAAGCTTGGTGACACCTTCAACCAACTGTCGCACTTCCGCGCCGAACCGCTGTTCTATTTCTTCGAGAGTAATATCTGTATCTTCAACAATGTCGTGGAGGAAGCCGGCGGCAATCATGACGTTGTTGCCGCCCATATACCGGAGTATTCCAGCGACCGCTACCGGATGGCAAATGTAAGGTTCTCCTGATTTGCGGTATTGTCCTTGGTGCAAGTCGCGGGCAAATTCAAAGGCCCGACAAATTAAGCTGTCGTCCGTCGAGCAATTCGGGTTAGCGCCCCCATCAGGCTGCGATCGAGTATTCAGGCATTCTTGCAGCCAATCGGGAACTACAGCAGGATCGATCGAATGAGAGGGAGTCAGAGTGTTCGCGTTCATGGGGTACACCTTTAAAACTTAGAAATACAAATGGTTAAAAGCCGGTTTCCGGTTGAATTGCCGAAATTATGTGTTTAGCTATACTAAACTAATTGAATGCCACAATTTGCAATTCAAAAAAATACTCGATTTTTTTGTTAACTATACCTATGTAATCCCGAGTCGCCCCCCCTCGGAGGTAGGAAAATATAGTGACACCACTGCCGCCGCCGCAGTCTGTCGCTCGGGGAAAATCGGGTAAAATAAGCATATTTTGGCGGTAGCAGTTGAGGTTGCGGGGGCTCGGCATTTACCGGCAACGCTAAACTAAAAGCAGCAGCCAGAAGGGTAGAGTCAGGGCAGGAAATCAAAAAAAGTTCTCACAAAACAGGGAATTGCTCCAAAAACGCACGGCTTCCCTCCATATGAGCAAACTTAAGTAAGTATCTACTTTGATTATAAATACAAATTTGTTTACAAAATCATGATATTGTCCGAAGACCGCCGCCAGTGCTACCAAGAATTACAGCAAGCACTAGAACAACTACAAAGAACTGCTGCACAGGATAATCTGGATGGGGCCGCGCTGGCGGTCGAATACAGAAAAGTGCAACAATTTTTCGGAAACCAAATTATGAGAGCCGAAAGCGATGAGTTAGACGGCTCAGAAACACCCCCAGAGCAGTCCTATTTGACGGAAATTCACAAGCAACTGCGGTTGTTGGGGACAGATGTCACGTTTTTGCAAGCGTCGCGCCAGCCAGCGACAGCAAAGGCGAGGCAAACTGCGGCGATCGCGCGGCTCAACACGCTAATTGGCTACTGTGGCGCGCTGCTACAAAAAAATTCTGAGTCTTCAGGCCCCGCCCAGATGCAGAATAAATAATTGAATTAACAGGGAATTAAGAAGGCAAGGAGAAATAAAGCGGTGGAATGTCCAAAATGTAAACATCCCAACTTAGAAGGCGGTACCTTAGCCGGCCGTATGTCCGTGCAGTGGTGTCCCAACTGTTACGGTATCTGGATTCCAGGCAGAGAATACGAAGCTTGGCAGAAAGAGCAGAGCCAGTGGTACAACAAATCCGAGAAGCCAGATGCGACAGGGACTCTGGGCATAGAATTCACGCCGTCAGTCTACGACAGCAAAGCAGCGCTGTGTCCCGAAGACGGTCACTATCTGTCACGGGCGAAAGTTCCTTTCAGCAGAGTGCCCTTTTACATAGAGCGCTGTATGTTGTGCGGGGGCATTTGGTGCGATAACGGCGAGTGGGACATTCTCGAAAGTCTGGGATTCCACACCGAGATTGACAAGATGTTTTCTGCCAATTGGCAAGCTAAGGCCCGCGTGCAAGAACTCGCCTCTCGGGAACGTCAAGTGCTTACTGAGAAGCTGGGGCCGGATATCGCCGGATACGTGTTGGAACTGGCGGAAGTTTTAGCAGACCATCCTCACGCAGATTGTGCGGCTACTTACATACTGCGGAGAGCTGAGTTGAAGCGAAAGGAAATTTAGTCAGTTGACGGTTGGCTGTTGGCTGTTGACTGTTGACGGTTGACTGTTAACGGTTGACTGTTGACTGTTGTTAGTAAGCGGTTGGTCGGTTAATGATGTAGTGATAAAATCTTTGTTTGTAACAATTTCTATTGGTATTTACAAACAGCATATCGGTCTCTTGCCAATAACTAATAAGTCCTGAACAATACTAATAACTAACAACTAACCGCCCGTATATTGATAAATAATAAATAACAACAGACAACAGTTAACAGTCAACAGTCAACAGACAACAGACAACAGTTAACTGTCAACAGACAACAGACACCAGACACCAGACTAAGGACTAATGACTAATGACTAATGACTCTTCTCTATTTTCAGTTGACAATCTGCGAGTAGCTTATCCTCAGCGGCGAGGCCAATCCGGTTGGGCCGTTGACGGGGTTTCCCTGACGCTGAAACCGGGGGAAAAGCTCGGATTAGTTGGGGAGTCTGGCTGCGGAAAGTCAACTTTGGGAAGGGCGGCGATGCGGTTGCTGCCGGATTCAACGCTGATTGAGGGGCGAGTTAGTTTTGCTGGAGAGTCAGTGTTTGATATGAATGCTTCGCGGCTGAGACGGTTTCGGGGCGAAGCTGTAGCATTGATTTTTCAAGATCCGATGACTCGTCTCGATCCTTTGATGACTGTAGGAGAACATTGCATCGAGACTTTGCAAGCTCACAGACCGAATTTGGATCGCAAGCAAGCTAAGAAACGGGCGATCGAAACTCTGGAAGCTGTGAAAATTCCCGCGTCTCGCTGGTCGCAATTTCCCCACGAATTTAGCGGCGGAATGCGGCAAAGAGTAGCAATTGCTTTGGCTCTTTTGCTCGATCCCAAATTAATTGTGGCAGACGAACCGACTACAAGTTTGGACGTAACTGTAGCCGCTCAGATTTTGCAGGAATTAACCAGACTTTGCGAGGAACGGGGAACGGCTATTTTGTTGATTTCTCACGATTTGGCGATGGTGGCTGAGTATTGCGATCGCATTGCGGTGATGTACGGCGGTAAAGTCGTAGAAACAGGGCCGGTGCAAAACGTGTTTGAAAAGCCGCAGCACGAATATACTCGATCGCTCCTCAAAGCAGCTTTGCACATTCAAGCCGATTCCGACAAAGGGTTAGCATTCGAGGAAATCAGGACTGAAGCCGTTACTGCAAACTTAACAAATTCGCCTCTTTTGACCGTAACGGATTTGCAGCAACACTACAGTTTAGAAAGCAATTTATTAGATCAGTTGTTTTCCAGGAATCGCCAGGTAATTAAAGCAGTAGACGGCGTTAGTTTAGAACTACAACAGGGAGAAACCCTAGGGCTGGTGGGGGAGTCCGGCTGCGGCAAAAGTACCTTGTCACGCACGATTTTGCAGCTAATTACCGCGACTGGCGGCAAAGTTGAATTTCAAGGAATAGATATAACTGCTCTGAACCGCGATGCTGTGAGGAAGCACCGCCGCGAAATGCAAATGATCTTTCAAGACCCCCACGCTTGCCTGAATCCGATGATGACTGTCGGGCAAAGTATTGCTGACCCTTTGTTTATTCACAAATTAGCTAATGGCAGCGAAGCTAAAAAACAAGTAATCCAAATGTTAGAGCGGGTGGGTTTAACTCCCGGGGAGGATTTCTTCCGCCGCTATCCGGGGGAATTGTCGGGAGGACAACAGCAGCGAGTTTCGATCGCCCGCGCTTTGATTACTCGCCCGAAACTGATAATTTGCGACGAACCTGTGAGTATGCTGGATGCCAGCGTGCAGACTCAAGTTTTAGAGCTGATGTTGGAGTTGAAGCAGGAATTTAATTTGACTTATCTGTTTATTACGCACGATTTGTGGGTGGCGAGATTTTTTTGCGATCGCATTGCGGTAATGAATGCTGGAAAAATTGTTGAAATCGGTAAGACTAGGGATATTTTTACTAATCCGCAGCACCCTTACACTCAGCAATTATTGCAAGCAGCTCCTTTACTGGCTCGAACTCAATAAAAATCTCTAAAAAAGGGGCGAACAGATATCAGCCACTAAAGTCACTCACCGCCTTCTAGATGGATTTCGGAAATTTTCGATTAAATTCGTTAAAGTTAAGGGATACTTTTCAAATCCTCCCACCGACACCAAGCACCATATGGCAGAATCTGACCTAGGCAGTTTTGCGGTGGCACCCGAAGCCTCATTCGCAATCGCAGAGGATGAGGACACCGAGATCGATCGTCCCACGGTAACTCGCTCGTCAGCATACAACAACTGGTCTGCCGACGATCCCGTGGGAGCTTTGTTCAAGGAAATGGCTCGCTATCCTCTACTGACTGCCACCGAAGAGGTGGAGTTGGCGCGCCGCGTTCAAGAATTGGTAGCCCTGGATGAACTAGAACAGCGTTTGCAGCAGGAATTAGACAGAGTGCCGACAAAAGCTGAACTCGCAGCGGCTTTGGGAGTGAGCGAAACTCAACTGCAACAACTTCGCCACCAGTGTCAGTCGGCGAAACGGAAAATGATCAGCTCGAATTTGCGCTTGGTGGTTTCGATTGCTAAACGCTATCTCAATCGGGGCGTGCCTTTTCTCGATTTAATTCAGGAAGGAGCTTTGGGTTTAAACCGGGCAGCCGAAAAGTTCGATCCGGAGAAGGGTTACAAGTTTTCTACTTATGCCTATTGGTGGATTCGCCAAGGAATTACCCGGACAATTGCCAATCAAGGGCGGACGATTCGCTTGCCTGTTCACATTGTCGAACAGTTAAATAAACTCAAAAAAGTTTATCGAGATTTGAGGCGTTCTCTTAAACGCAATCCAACTGAAACTGAACTTGCTAGAGAAATGCAAGTTTCTTGCGAACAGCTTCGCTACCTCCAGCAAGTACGCCGGCAATCTTTGTCTCTCAACCACCGCATCGGCTCAGAAGAAAGTTCGGAACTTTTGGATGTTCTCGAAGATAACGCGACGCAATCTCCCGAAGCTCAGATGAATGAGATGATGATGCGCCAAGATATTTTGGAGGTGTTGGACAGTATTTTGACGGAGCGCGAAAAAGAGATTGTTGCTATGCGTTACGGTTTGCTGACTGGCGAACCTTACACTTTAGAAGAGGTCAGCAGTTTGTTCAATTTGTCTCGCGAACGAGTCCGTCAAATTCAAAATAAGGCAATGCGAAAGCTGCGCCGCCCTCAAGTGACGGAACGATTGAAGGGCTGGTTGAAATAAACTAAAAAACATTGAGTTGGCATTTTGAAAAATCTTAAAATTATTGTGGGGACACTCCGACCCCGCCGTATATAGCAATCTTCGCATCATTTGTGAATTTATTACTCCCTCCCCGCTGGTTCGGGAGGGTGGGGGTGGGGTAAAAAATTTACGACTCCTGCAAGGATTGCTATATATGCTTATTCAATGGGGAAAAACTTAATTAAAAATTACAAATTAAAAATGTCTTGATGTGGTATTTTTAATTCTTGATTGTCGCGTACTACTTACTTATTTATGTCTTCTGAGGCAATTTTGCGTCCAGCTACCCGCGCCGACGTGCCGGTGCTGTTTGATTTGATTAAAGCTTTAGCTGAGTACGAAAAATTATCTCATGCCGTTACTGGCAATGCGGTTGATTTGGAGCATCATTTGTTTGGCGATCGACCTTTTGCTGAAGCGATTTTAGCGGAGTGCGAAGGTCAAGTTGTGGGCTGGGCGCTGTTTTTTTACAATTATTCTACTTTTTTGACTCAGCCGGGAATTTATTTGGAAGATTTGTTTGTGGTCCCTGAGTTTCGAGGGCGGGGAATTGGCAAGTCTTTGATAGTTTATTTAGCGCAGTTGGCGGTTGAAAGGGGCTGCGGGCGTTTGGAATGGAGTGTTTTGGATTGGAATGAATTGGCGATCGGATTTTACAAGGGTATCGGTGCTGATGTGATGCCCGACTGGCGGATTTGCCGGGTTGCGGGCGAGTCTTTGGCAACTTTGGCATCGAAGTAATTCAGGGCGGGCTAGAAGCCCACCCCACAAAAAATTCATCTGTTGTGGAACAGGCATCTTGCCTGTGTGTGGAACAGGCATCTTGCCTGTGTGGAACAGGCATCTTGCCTGTTAAGCTAAAATGCCGCACTCCGGTTAATTAATACCGACCTACTTAATTGGCAAAAATATAGGAAAATTTAAGTAACAGTAGATTTTGATGGAGAGAGTCGATCGTGATTATTTGGGTAAACGAGCAAATCGATCCGTCGGGCATTCTTTATTCTTGCATTGCTTGTTGCGATGAGACTCAAGCGAAGGATTGCCACAAATCTTTTGAGCAGAATTTGACGGCGGAGCAAAAACAGCAGGGCTGGGTTGCTACCTTGCGGACTGTTAATTCTTGGGATGAGGTGCCTGTTAATGCTTTGAAATTGAATTAATGAGTGCAAGTCATCAGCAGCTTTAGTCTCCCCCTGTTTCCGTTCGCTCGAAGCGGCCGGAAAACGGGGGACATCTGTTTGGAAAAGGCAAGATAGCTCGATCGCACATTGGTCAAATTAACAGAGGTTTTGTGAACCTGAAGGTAAAAAGCTGCTATCATTTGGGGCTGCGAGTCTGAAGATTGTGCCCTGCAAAGTGCGGGAATTTGGGGGGAAATTTTCGGGCCTGCTGTGCTGCGAACACGCTAGGACGAAAAAGCGTGCAAGTACGATCCTCTTCGAGGGCTCCGCTAACGACAATTCGCATTTATTAAACGGACTTTAGCATTACAATTAATACATAAAGGCATTTCAAATTGTCAAGTTAAATTTTTATGCTTGAAACCTTATTTCACGCTTATACCCCTCTAGTTATTTGCACTGGCTTGGGACTGCTGTTGTTTCAGTACATCCCAGTTAATTTTCCCAAGCTGCTGAGCCACTTTCTTTTCTGGATTGGGATACCGCTGCAAATTCTAGTTTTAGCCCGTCAAAGCGATTTTTCGGGTGCTGTGGGATTCACGCCGGCGATCGCCATATTTGTGTTATTTGTGAGTACGAGTTTAGCTTGGTTGACTTGGGTATTATTGCGGATGCTGAGTGCGGCCCACATCAAAAAGCCATCTTTTCAGGGCAAGAATTCTCTGGTTAACTTATTTTTGTTAAATATAAATTCCCTGAAGCGATCGAGCCAAGGCAGTTTTATCCTAGCTGCGATGCTAGGGAATACCGGCTTTGTCGGATTAGCAATCACCCCCTCTATCATCAGCAGCGATAACAACAACTGGGCCGTCTTATACAGCGTTACTAACAACGTGATCGGAACCTACGGTTTCGGTGTATTTATTGCGAGCTATTTCGGGAATTCCGAGCAACCAAATCACTGGTGGACTCAGATCCGGGACGTGCTGACAGTTCCCGCCCTGTGGGCATTTTTAGTTGGTTTTTTCACGAGAAACATCCCCCTGCCCGAGACAGTGGAATCGGGATTGCAGACGGCAGTTTGGGTGGTAATTGTCAGTGCTTTGCTGCTGGTTGGCATCCGGCTGAGATCTATTAAGAAATGGGAAAGTTTTGAACTAGCGTTAATCCCGTCGCTGTTAAAAGTGGTAATTGTGCCGGTGCTGATCGGATTAGGTGCTAGTTATTTCGGATTGAGCGGCGATCCGAGGTTCGTGTTGGTGTTGATGTCGGGAACGCCCACAGCTCTTTCCGTGCTGATTTTAGCAGAAGTCTACGAGCTCGATCGCGATTTGTTAGCTAGCAGCATCGCCCTCACTTCCGTCGGGTTGCTGTTGATGCTTCCGCTGTGGTTAGCTGGGTTTAGTTAATATTAGCTAAAGTTTCAAATCAGATGGCTCTAAAATTTCGCAGTACAATTAACAATAACTGCACGGAAAAGACGATGACTGAGATAATAACTGCTACAGGTCTGCCTCCTGCATTCCCCGACCATACCCAATTGCCAGACGAAGACGGTACATTTGTGAAAAATTTTCAGGAGCATCCCCAGAGCATCATTCTGACAGATTCGATCGGGCCGGTTGTAGAGCGGCTGCATCCAGACGGACAATATGCGATCGGGCAAGATTGCGGTATTTACTGGCGAGAAACTGACCCGCCAGAGCGAGGTGCAGAAGCACCGGATTGGTTTTACGTGCCGAATGTACCGGCAACACTTGACGGTTTTCGCCGTTCTTATGTACTTTGGCGGGAACACATGGCTCCGTTCATTGCTTTAGAATTTGCTAGCGGTAATGGAGAGGAAGAGCGCGATCGTACTCCCTTGACTGTGGCCGCTGATGGTACCACCACTAAACCGGGTAAGTTTTGGGTGTACGAGAGAATTATCCGCATTCCTTACTACGGGATTTATGAAATGAGAACGGGCAATTTAGAGGTCTATCACCTAATAGATTTTGTGTATCAAAGGATGCAGCCAAACGAACGCGGTCACTATCCCATTCCTGTACTAGATGTAGAATTGGGACTCTGGCAGGGAAGCTATCAAAATCAAGAACTTCTTTGGCTGCGGTGGTGGGATTCGCAGGGGAATTTGCTGTTAACTGGCTCCGAACAAGTTGAAATTGAGCGGGCCCTAGTCGAACAAGAACGGGAAAGAGCTGAACAAGAACGGGAAAGAGCTGAACAAGAACGGGAAAGAGCTGAACAAGCAGAGCGAAAAGTTGCCCAGCTAGCGGAGCGACTGCGAGCAATGGGAATCGATCCCGATGCTGAGGATTGATATCAAAGTCCCAAAACTCTCTCTGTAGCGCTAGCACTGCGTACCTTACCTTTTATAATCACAGAAAACCAAGCTTATGGAAACTAAACCACCTCTACCGCCCTTTACGTTGGAAACGGCTAAAGCCAAAGTTCAAGCTGCTGAAGATGCCTGGAATACCCGCGATCCAGAACGAGTAGCCTTAGCTTATACGGAAGATTCTCAGTGGCGAAATCGTGCCGAATTCTTCAGCGGACGGGAAGAAATCAAGGCTTTTTTAAGACGAAAATGGGCAAAGGAATTAGATTACCGTTTAAAGAAAGAACTGTGGAGTTTTACAGACAATCGGATTTCTGTTCGATTTGAGTATGAGTGGCACGATGACTCTGGCTACTGGTATCGCGCCTATGGTAACGAACAGTGGGAATTTGCAGAAAATGGGTTAATGCGAAGACGTGAAGCTAGTATTAATGATGTTCCCATTCAAGAGTCAGAACGGAAGTTTCGATAGGAGTTATCTGTGAGTTGCTTAATGAAACTTAGACATTTTCTCACCTTTTTAGGGGCTGAAAACCTCTCCCTCGCAAAAGAAAGAGGTCTATGGCCTAAAAATGCCTGAAACCAGTGTAAATATTAGATTCATGCCCCTTCGAGGTAAAAGTCTTTCTCTATCTAGGTTTTAAGCCATTTTGGCTTCAGTTTTTGTCTCAGCCCGTTAGCGCAACTTTCGGAATTACTGCTGATTTCTCCCCTGCAACTGAAAACCGCTATATGATGAATTGGGCCCAATCAGTTTCCTAGACCATAGATACCGCGACATTGGTTGCTGTACAGATAGTCGGCATCTCAATAATAAACTGCGTTCCCTGCTCTGGCGTAGAAAAACACTGTATTTGAGCGCAGTGTTTTTCTAGCAGAATTTTTCGGCTGATTGACAATCCCATGCCTGTACCTTTTCCGATTGGCTTAGTAGTAAAAAAGGGAGTGAAAAGTTTTGAACGAACTTTCTCAGTCATGCCAATACCATTATCAGCAATTGTGACCCGAATGTCTGAAGCAGTGCTACTGTTGTCATAGGAATTGCCCGCTACGACTTCAGTACGAATCAAAATTTGGGGGTGAAAAACTGCACCCTCTTCTCTACTTGCCCGCTCTTCCAAAGC
This sequence comes from Microcoleus sp. MON1_C1, assembly GCF_036701945.1. Lineage (NCBI taxonomy): Bacteria > Bacillati > Cyanobacteriota > Cyanophyceae > Oscillatoriales > Microcoleaceae > Microcoleus > Microcoleus sp. MON1_C1. Next base: position 79,791 of record NZ_JAUBRO010000036.1, read on the forward strand.
ATCTATAGCATTCGCTAAAAGGTTCATAAACACCTGATTAAGCTGACCTGCATAACAGGTC